>CP108999.1 GCA_036226585.1 Streptomyces sp. NBC_00708 | reverse complement strand
ATCCCATCGCTTCGCGATGGGAAGCGAAGCGCCCCGCTTCGCGGGGCGCTGAGACGGCTCGCTCCGCTCCCCGCCCGCGCGAGCGCGGGCGTTCACTCCGCTCCGCTCCGTGAACGCAGTGAACGGGCATCGCTTCGCGATGCCCTGACGGGCAGCCACTTCGTGGCTGCCCGTCAGGGGTTCCGCTCCGCTCCACCCCGGTCCGTCCGCTTCGCTACCGGACCAGAAGCCCGCTTCGCGGGCGGCTGGCTACGGGGCAGGGTGGCCGGTGCCTCATTTTTAGTCCGGGATGGACTCTGGACTCAGCTTCTCCCAGCGCCCCGGACTAGATGTGAATTACGGGAGCGTCTTTGTACTCCACTCCGGGCTCAGGGCTGACCGGGTCTCCCGTTTCGGGGTCGGTGCAGTAGGCGCTAAAAATCTCTGCGCGGTTCAGCGGGCGGGGCTCACCCTCTACCCATTTCCACCCGCGCACGCTGTCTTTTCCGTCGATGGACGTACGCATGACGAACCCGCCTCGGTGTTTGCCCGAAAGACCAAGTGCCAGCATGAGACAGGTTTCCGCCATCGCGTCGGGGTCGGCGGCAATGAGGTCTCCGAACTGCCAGAATCGCGCCTCGTGGAGCGCCTGCTTTCCAGCGGCGTCATCGAGGACCATTACTACGTGATGTTCTCCGGCTCCAGCCTGATCTGTGAGGCGCATGAGGATATCGACGGAACGGTTCCGCTGTTCGCGGGACGGTCGGATGAATTCCATATCTGACGCTCTTTCTCTTTCGGCTGTCTTTTGGGTTGTTGGCCGACTGCCACTGCCGACCAACAAGGCAAATATACCTTGTGTAGCTACACGAAACAAGATCGTGGGTGTGTTTATGCAGCTCAGGCCAGGTGCACGCCCGGGGGCGGGGCGCGGTCGGGGTGCCGCTTCCGTCCGGCAGCGCGGAGCGCTCGGGGCTGGGAGCGAAGCGGACAGCCCCGCTTGGCCGGACGGCCGGCGGAGGAGCGAAGCGGATTCGCCGGTGATGCGGTAGGGGAGCGAAGCGGACCCCGCATCGCGTGAGACCGGCGAAGCGGTCGTCCGGGGTAGCGAAGCGGACCCGGCACGCGCGGGGGCGGGTAGCGAAGCGGACCGCCCCCGCCCCGGCACCCCGGCCGCGCCCCGCCCCCGGGCCTGCACCTGGGCCAGGAGGAGACAGGGGCGCCGTTCTCCCGCGCTGTCTCCCCCGTGCTGCGCCCCGTCGTGCCTGCCGTCTGCTGCGCCCCCTCTACCGGCGTTCGAGGTGCGCCACCCAGGTAACGGCCTGTACGACGCTGGGCAGTTCACCGATGCGGCGGGCGGCGCGGCGGTAGCAGTCGGCGAGGGTGTTGTAGCGGCCGATCGCGCCCAGCCCCCGGTCCCTCTGGCCGTAGATCTCACGGACGGCGATGTCATGGGCGTGACGGTCGATCACCACGGGTTCCGGGTTTTCCGGTTCGGCGATGCAGACGTAAAACGCTCCGGTCTTGATGTGCATGGGAAGGACTTCGGCGGGGTCGGTTCCGGCCATGATTCGGTTCGCCTTGATGATCGCGTCGGAGAAATGTCCGCTCGCCTTTCCCTCATCGAATGCCTTACGGGCAAGCCTGCAATTCTCGGCCCACGACTTATTCGCGGAAAGCGCGGCCAGAACTCCGGCGCCTTTGGTCGTGTCGCCTGCGGCGATTTCGGCGGCGAGTTCGTGTGCTGTCGGATACCACATGCGGCCGCGTCGCACTTGGTCGTGAGTGGCTGAGTTCCACATTTCGACAATGGCTCGGGTGTAGGAGGCACGCTGCCTGTCGGTGCTCTTGACCGGAATCATGAAAGTCCCTGAAAGGATTGGGCACACGCGGGATGCGGTGAGGAGCGGGCCCTTTGGGCGGCTCAACTCAAACCGGGCGGTGCGGAAAGGAGGGTGTGCGTTCGTCGGGGGCGTCGGGGCCCCGGTCGGGCGGGGCCCCGACGTCGGTGGGGCTACTTGGTGCGCGGCTTCGGCATCGTCGGCACGTCGATGCCTGCGAGCTTCAGCAGCTCGTGACAGCCGCTGAGGGTGAGGCCAGTGTGCGTGTAGGCCTCGGCGATTCCGCCGGTGAGCGCTACGGCGCCGTAGTAGTGCCGGTCGTCGTAGCCCGCTGCGCAGTAGACCTCCCCCGCGAACCGGTTCAGGGGCGCGGTGTCGGGGGTTGCGTCCGCGTTCGTCCACATCGAGACGCACGGCAGCAGCCCGAGTGCGGCGATGGCGTTGGCGTTGAACTCCTGGGCGAGGATGCTCAGGCCGGCCGTCAGGTCGGCGGGCCAGTCGACGACGTCGAACGATCCGGTGGGGCGGAGGATGAGCGCATAACGGGAGTCGGAGCGCGGTTCGGGCATGGGTGTCCTTTCTCGGAACACGGACGGCCTTTGGGTGTTGGCCGACTGCCACTGCCGACCAACAAGACAAATATATCCCGTGTAGCTACACAAAGCAAGATCCGCGAGCGTGTCTATGCAGGTCAGAACCCATGCGTGTCCGGGGCGGGGCGTGGCCGGGGTGCCGCCTACCCTCGATCCGCGAAGCGGATTGGGGGTCCGTCCGGCAGCGCGAAGCGCTCGGGGCGGGGAGCGAAGCGGACAGCCCCGCTCGGCCGGACGGCTCCGGCGTGGGAGCGAAGCGGACACGGCGGGATGCGGAAGGGGAGCGAAGCGGACCCCGCATCGCGTGAGACCGGCGAAGCGGTCGTCCGGGGTAGCGAAGCGGACCCGGCACGCGCGGGGGCGGGTAGCGAAGCGGACCGCCCCCGCCCCGGCACCCCGGCCGCGCCCCGCCCCGGACACGCATGGGTTCTGACGGGCCAAAAGGCTCTACCGAGACACACCGGCGCTCCTCCTGCTGCGCCCCTGCCCCACCGTCTCTGTCCCTGCTGCGCCCCCGTGGGAGAGCTGGAAGAGGCGAGCACGAGGCGGTAGCCGCTCTGCCGGCGCACGGATCGGCACGTGAGCAGGCACCGTGCAGCTGGTCACGCAGTGACCGCTGTAGAGTCGGAGGTAGAAGGACCGCCTTTTTCGGCATGGTCTTTTGGGAGGCCGGCACCCGTGCCACCCGCTCCGGCGGACTGAGGGTGCCGGCCAACTCTGCTTTCCAAGTCCGATACGTGGCGGCGCGTGCATGCGTGCTGGGCTGGGGCCGTAGAAAGGCCGGCGCCCCGGTGCGGCGTGATGCCGCGCCGGGGCGCCGGAGAATGCGTCGTTGTGCACGGCTGCGGGAAGCCGCGATTGGCGGGTGCTGCGCCGGTGGCGGCGCGTCCCGGTAGCTGCCTGGGCGCGGCCCCGGCTGGGGTCAGTCGGTGTTCGGCTCGAACCCGTGAACCTTGTCGATCAGCTCGGTGCCGTCGTCGCGTACGTATTCCTCGTACGCGCGCTGAACTGCACGAGAGTGATCGTCGACGTCGAAGCTGGCCGCCCACGCCATGCAGTCGCTGTCGTCCTGGTCGTCGACGTAGCCGTCCATCGTCGCGTCGTCGCCGTCCTCGACGTTCACGGCCGCCTCAATCAGAAGATTGCCGCTGGTGTCCCAGCGGCCCATCAGCAGCGTTGCCATCAAGGGTCTCCGTATCTGGTGAGAGGGGCCCGCGCCCCGGCGCAGCACGTACCTGCCCCGGGGCGCGGCGGTCGTGGGCGTGTTACGCCGGTGCGGCTTCGCCCTGGCGGAGGAACCGGCCGGTGAGGATGTAGTGCTGGCGGGAAGCGGGCGACTCTGTGTCGAGTTGCCCGAGGACGGCGCTGATCGCATCGGCGCTCAGTAGGGCAACGTCGTCCAGGCCGTCAACGGCGCTGGCGTCCTCAAGGTAGACGCCCTCTGCCCACGCCTGGACGCCGAGGGGGAGGTTCGGGCTGTCCGGGAGTGCGTCGGCTTCGAAGCGGTCGTACTGGATGCAGAGGTCCCCCTCGTAGTCGACGGTGAAGACGAATGATGTTGCGCACGGGCCGGAGAGGACGCCGGTGACGCCCCAGTGTCCGGACTCGGCGCTCCAGCTGTTTCCGAGGAGCGCGGCGGTGGCGTAGGCGATGTCGGAGACGCTGAACGGGTACTCGGTTCCCGGGGCTGGGGTGTACGGGGCGGGGGTGCTGCTCATGTTGGTGCTCTTTCGGTCGGGTCGGCTGTTGGCTGGCGAGCGGGTGGGGGAGCACGGGTTGGCCGTGCTCCCCCGGCTGCTCAGCTCAGTTCGTGCAGTTCCCGCGTGGCGACGCCTGCCGCGTACCTGTGGTCGCGGCAGGCGGGGAGTGTGAAGCCGAGGTAGGACACCATGTGTTCGGCGGCGGCCGGGTTGTGGTGCTCGGTGGAGTGGCACCACAGATGGTTGGTGATCGGGTAGGTGAGGTACGGGCCGTGCTCGGCGTGGGCGCGGCCCAGTTCCATGGCGGTGGTCGGTACCGGGATTTCTGGGATGCGCGCCGGGGTGTCGGTGCTGACGGCTCGCACGGCGGAAGCGACCTTGGCCGACAGGGCATTGAGCCCTTCGGCGGCGTGGGCGGCTTCGAAGAACAGGCCGCCGCCGTAGGCCACGACACCCGGCGGCAGAACGTCCGGCAGGCGCTCGTACGACGGGCGGTCGTAGTCGAGACAGAGCTCGTCCTCCTCGTCGACGGCGAGGCAGAACGAGCGCACACCGTTGAAGATCGATGCGGTGACACCCCAGTCGCCCGACTCGGCCTTCCAGTCGTCGGAGAGGATCCCGGCGGCTGCGCGGGCAATGTCGAAGATGCTGAACGAGTGCTCGGGGGCGGGGTGGGGCGGGACGGATGTGATCTTGGTGCGCATGGCGTGCCTTTCGCAGGGGTTGTGACGGGCTGTCGGGTGGTGGCGGCGCCCGGGGACCCGGGAGCGGTGGGGGCGCTCCCGGGGGCTGTGAGGGGGTGCTAGCGGGTCTCGCCGCACTTGATGTAGGTGGGCTGCTCCCCGGCGATCAGGAGGGTGTGGCGGGCGGCGGCGACGACGGCGTCGGCCCGGGTGTCGTAGTAGCCGGGGAGACGGCTCTTGGGGCTGTCCATGTCGTGGGGGTCACCGGTGATGACGGTCCAGCCCTCGGGGCCGTCGTTGTAAAGCGTGGCTTCGGTGTAGCCGCTGTTCCCTGTGATGGCGTACTCGCCGGAGACCTCACCACCGGGGGTGAGGATGGGACGGATGGTGCCGATCCGGCGTTCGTTGCGGGTCTTGCCCCGGGCGGTGCCACCTGTGGTCACGGCGGTGATGGGGCGGGCTCTGTGCATGGGGTGCCTTTCTGCTCGGAGTAGGGGTGAGGGGGAAGGGGCGCCCCCGGCCAGGTCGAGGGGCCGGGGGCGCCGGGGGGTGGTTCAGACGCCGATGTAGACCGGCGTGACGGTGGGCTCTTCCTCAAGCAGGTTCTGTTCGGCGGTGATGAGAATGCGGGCCGCAGTCTCCGGCTCGAACATCAGGAGGAGGTCGACGATCAGGTCTCGGGCCTGCACGTCGCGGGTCTCGTCGCCCTCACGCGGGGAGGAAGTGGCGGCGTAGGCGTTGAGCGCGGTGCGGGCGGCGGCGTGGTTCATGGGGTTTCCTTTCCGTTGGCCCCGGGTGCGTCCCCGTGGCGTGTAGCTACACGGTACCCATTTGTGTAGCTACACGCAACTGTCGTGCGAGTGCCCCGCCCGACGTGTCGGTCGCAGTTGCCGCCACGGCCCCAACAGGCGGGCCTGCCGGGCGTATTTGGGCGCGGCCGGCGCTTGGGCGCGGCCGGGGCGCCGGCGCCTGTCCGGCGCCGCGCCGTTGCGGGCGGAGCGGTGCTGCTGAGGCTGCTGCCCGGCCAGGTCGAGTGGCCGGGCAGCGCAGGCACCGGTCGGGCCGTGAGCGCCCGGATCGGTGGCAGTGAGCTTTAGATGTCGGCCACCAGGGCCGTGGCGTTGTCGGCCCGCGCGGGCGCGTGTGCGACGGCTGCCTGGACGAAGGTGCGGGCCGCCTCGGTGGGTGCGCCTGAGAGGTACTGGCTCAGGTCACGAGCGGAGTCTTCAAGGGGCTCGTACGCCCCGTCGGATGCAAGGAGCAGGCGGCCTCCAAGAGGGCGGACCGTCGACCCGATCAGGTCGCGCTCGCCGTCCTCCGGGCTGGTCTCGGTGTTCCCGAGGTAGGAGGTGACGAGGTTTCGGTCGTAAGGGCCCGGTGTGACTCCGTGGTCGATGAGCACCTGGCGGCGGTTGTGGTCGACGGTGAGCTGTTCGAGCTGGCCGCCGGTCAGGAGGTAGGCGCGGACGTCGCCGCACCAGGCGACGGACAGGGTGCCGTCCGGGCGGGGAACGGCGACCACTGCGCACGCGGCGGGGAGCTCCTGGAAGGGGTTGTCGCGTCCGGGTTCGGCGGCGGCCCGGTCGTAGACGCGCGCGAGAGCGGTGTAGGCGTCGCCGGTCGTAGCGGCCGTGCGCGCGAGACTGCGGGTCGCGCGGCGGGTCCATTCCCGGATGGTTGCGGATGATCCAATGCCATCGAGCAGCGCGTAGGCGCGCACGCCCTGGTGGCCGCTGGTCGCGGCGGCGTCGCACTGATGGGAGCGGTCGCCGATGTGCTGGGCCGTGGCGTGGGCGGGGGTGGTGTTCACACTTCCTCCTGCGGGTCCGGGGCGAGGGGGTCGACCCCCTCGTGTGTAGCTACACGTTATCGCTGCGTGTAGCTACACGCAAGGAGGTTGCAGGTGCCCGCCCGTGCCGCCATCGGCGAGGGTGTACCGACGGCGGCAGACGGCAGGTGCCGTGTTCTGTCACACCGGCGTACTTCCCCGCTCCTCCCGCAGCTTCCCTGCGCCCGCCTGCAGTTCGGCCATCTGCTCGGCCGACATGCGGCCCGTCACCTCGTCGTACGGGCGCGTCCCCCGCATCCCCGGGTACGCGTGCGTCTCCAGCGAGATGACCGGCTGGATGTCCGGGCCGCCCGGCACGCTCAGAGTCACCTTGTTGACCCTCAACACCTCGTACCACCGCCCGCGCATCTGCGCGAAATCGCCCTTCTTGAAGTCGGCCGGCCCCCAGACCCTGAAGCCCTCGCCCTCGGCCTGCTCGATGACATGCCGCCAGTACCCCAGTTCATCGGCCAGCTCCTCCTGGCGCCGCTTCAACTCAGCCACCCGGGCCGGGGTGAGGGACTCGGTGTACCCCCCGGCCGACTTCCCGGCGAGCCACTTCTCGACGCGCCGGGCATCGGCCTCCAAGCTCTTGATGCGGCGCAGCGTGCGGGCCGGGTTCGTCCGGAACGCCTCGTACGCACCGGCGGACGCGGCCCGTCCGGCATAGCGCTTCGCCTTGGCGTCCTCTGTGATCGACTTGCGATACCCGGCGTCGATGCGCTCCTGGTCCCGGCGCGCGCGGGCCTCCGAGTGATGCCCGACAAGAATGGGTTGCCCGAGTGGGATTCCGTCGGCGATCTGCCGGGCGCCCCGCCAGGCGGCCTCGGAGCGGGAGGCCGCGTTGCCGGCGTACTCCTCGAACCGCTCGGCCCGTGCCTCCGCGCGCTCGACACGGTCCGCCTCGGCCTCACCGAACGTGCGGCGGGCGTCCTCGTCGACGTCGATGATGACCGTCCAGCCCTCGGCGCGCAGAGCCTGGGCCGCGCCATTGATGCTCCACCAGTCGGCGGCCTTGTCCCGCGACTGGCGGATGAACAGGACGCCGGGCAGGGACCGGCCGAACCAGAACCGGTGACGGCGGACGATCTCGAACACACCGTCACCCTTGCTGCTGCCCTCCAGGAGGGTGCCGTCGGCGCGGGTGTGAGTGATCTCGATGGTCGCCTCCGGGCCCGTACCGGCAGGCGGCCGCAGAACGGCGTTGCGGCACACCGGGTCCGGGCAGTGGTAGTCAGTCCCGGCCGCGCCGTGCTCGGCCGTCTCGTCGGCGCTGGTGGCCGTCATGGGTCCGTGATGGCGGCAGTTGGGGATCTCGGTTGCAGTGGAGGTCATGGGTTGTGACGCCTTTCCGGCAGTAGGGTTCGGGGTGGACCGGCCCCGCCAGGTCGAGTGGCGGGGCCGGTTCTATGGCAGGTGTCACGCCGGGTACGCATCCAGGGGGATGCACAGGTCCTCGCCGGTGTACGGAAGTTCGGCAAGCAGATCCCGCAGCTCCACGGGGACCCCGAGAGACCGAAGGAGCGCCTGCTCTCGCGGCGAGACGGGCGCCCGACGGCTGGCGGGGGCCATCAGGTGCGTAATGGCCGCGATGCCGTCGGCGCGCCTCAGAATCACCTCGGCGTCCACGGGCCAGCTGGTGGCGTACGGGTCGCGGGGCGCCCTGATGGTGAGGGAGACAAGGCCGTCCGTGTCGTCGCGGCGGTCCAGGGCGACCGCCCGGCGGACCGCGCGGATGAGCGCGGGAGAGATGAACTGGACCAAGTCGGTGTGCATGGGCACCTCCTGTGCGGCCAGGCCCGCCCCGGCGTGTAGCTACACAGTAAGGGCCGTGTGTAGCTACACGCAAGTGGGGTGCAGCGTCGCTCACCAGGGCGCGGCCGCCCGGACCCCTCCGGGGATCCGGGTGGCCTGGGCATCCAACCTGGAGGCAGTCAGACGGCGGGGACCACGAGGATCGGAGCGTCGGCTTCCCACAGGTCGCACACGCCCCAGGGGTTGGCGTCACCCAGGTTCACGACCGGCGCCCGGTCGGCGGCGGCGCGGCAGAAGTCGCAGCAAGCCGGGTCGTACGCAACGGGGCGCGCCCGGTACTGGTCGTTGAAGTAGTCGCTCACGAGCATCCGGCCGCGCGGCCCGTGCTCGGGAAATGCCGCCAGGACGGTGTCTCCGGCGGCGACCCGGTCGGCACGGATGACGCGAGCGGCGCCGGGGTCGACGAGCAGGGGGGCGTGGTCCTCGTCGTCCGGGAGGTCGGTAACGACGACGGGGAGAAGGTCAACGCTGATCACTGGCAGTCCCTTCGTGTGGGCGACTCATCCGCCCGTGTAGCTACACAATAGATTTATTGTGTAGCTACACGCAAGGGTTATGGAAGCGCCCGCACCATCGCGGCCGCAGCCTCCTGCCGGTGCGCCCGCGCCGCACGCCGCGCTTCGTCCGCCCCGTCGAACACCCCGGACCAGCCACCGCACGAGCAACCGGCACGGCTGATCCGGTCGTAGACCATGCCCGCGCGCCGCCCCGGCTTGTTCAGCCCGGCCGTGCCGGTCATGCCGGTGTCCGCCGGCCGGACGTACCCGGCCGGCGCCGACGCCCGGGTCTGGTGGTCACTGGCGAGCATCACCAGCCTGGCCGCGAGCGAGATACGCACGGGCCTGCGGGTCTCGGGCATGTACCCGTTCGACGTCGCCTCGTAGGCGCCGCCAAGTACAACAAGCCCCCGGTCGATGAGCCGCTGCGATGCCACCGCAGGGATGCCGCGCAGCCCCGCCGAGATGCGCCCGGTGTTCACGCGGAACGTGCCCTGGGCCTTGGTCACCAGATAGGCGTCACGCGCGATGATCGCGTCCAGGTCCTCTCGCATCATCGGCGAGATGGCCCCGATCCGGGCGACCGGGTCACAGACGATCGTCCGCAGCTTCGGGGCGATCCCGACGTCCCAGACCTCCCGCTGGACGATGACGCGGCCTGTGCGGGATGCCTCAACAGTGCAGCTGTCGCGGCCAGCCGCGCGCTTGAGCAGAGCGAGAACCTGCTCTTCGCTCACCGCGCCCGTAGCGGTCTCGCCTCGCGTGTCGGTGACGGTCTCAGTGAACACGGATTCTCCAGAGGATCGGGTGCGGGTAATGGGGGCGGGCCGCGCCCGGCCGGGCGGCCGGGCGCGGCGCTGCACCAAGTGGTGCAGTCGGCTGGGGGGGTAAGGACGGGTCGCACAACGCCGAGCGCCCGGACATGGCATGCCTGGGCCAGGCGGGCGGGGGCCCGCAGGCCCGGCGCGGTCGAGGTGCCGGGGCTGCGGGCGGATGGGGGATCAGCCGCGCGGACGCTCGCGCCAGTCGACCGCGACGTGCCCGCCGTAGTTGACGTGGAAGTAGTCGACCATCGCGTCGGAACCGTCGAAGTTGTAGGCGCGGTGGATGCGCTGAAGGGCGCCGACGATGCCGCGCAGCTGCTCGTCCTGCACCCATTCCATACGCCCGGTCTGCCAGGACTCCTCTCGGACGTAGCCCCAGCCTTCGGGCAGGTTGTAGATGCGGACGTGGATGGAGCTCCCGCCGGAGTAGTACTCGGTGGTGACCGAGACCTTGATGCCCTTCGGCATGGCGGCGAGAGCGGCGAGCTCGTCGACGACAGCGACCGCCCCGCCGACGCCGAGCTTGGACTCGACCTTGCGGGCGAGCTTGATGTCCGCGCGGATGCGCGCCGCGATCTCCGTCGTGCTGAGGTGCTTCACCTCCTCGTACTTCTCGCCGTACCTGATGTCAGGGAGGCGGTAGCCGGACCAGGTGCCGGAGTCGCTGTCCGCGTCGGTCGGCGTGGAGATCTCTCCGCTCTCGCGGGCCACCTCAACGGCCCGATCGAGCATGCGCTCGGCGGCCGCGCGCTCCCCGGAGCCGGTGCTGGCGTGGAAGATCAGGTTTTCAAGGAGCCACACCCTCTTCATGGCCCGGTCCGTCGGCTCGCGCTTGGCATCGGTGATGCGGGTACGCGAGGCTTCGGTTGCAGTCGTCATGCGGTCACTTCCCATTGGTCGGGGCCCACACCCGTTCGGTGTGTAGCTACACGATATCGCCTTTGTGTAGCTACACGCAAGGGGGTGTGGAGAGCAATGCCCGACTGCGGCGAAGCACGCCGGCCTGGCCCGCCCCGGCTCCTCCATGCCGACGGGCGGCACCGCCCCACCGCCCTCGCTGCGACGGATCCCGGCGCCCACGGCCCCGGCCCCGACCAGCGCGGCCGGGCCGCCGCAGCGCACGCGCAGCCCTGCGGGCAACGGCCGCCCCGGCGGACATCTGTGACAGCCACCGCTCACCGCCTCGTCCGGTCCGCCCCGGGCGAGAGTGGAGAACGAAGGCCTCTTCCCCTTCGGGAAAGAGGTGTCGCCAAAAGGAAGCGCTGACCCTATGGGGGCTGACCTGCGGCTACGCACTTCCATGGTTTTCGGGTAGACAACCCGTAGAACAACCCGTAGCGCACCTTGTCCGGCAACCTGTAGTACAACCCGTTGCGCAACCCATAGAGCAACCGGCGTTGAGGCGGCACCGCGGCGTGCCCGGACTCACGGGACGGCCAATGAATGGCGAGCGCAGAGGTCGCATCCGAGTGCACGTCAAGTCCTGTCCCTGACGTACCCCGCCGGGCGCGGCCGGGTACGTCAGGGCGCGGTCGGGCTCGACTTGACCTACCGTCGGACCGGGTGCTTCCTGACAGGACGTTGCGCTCAAGGGTGGCCTCACGGAACTTCGCACGTACGCGGGGCCACCCGTCCACACAAGGCCAGCGCCCGCCGATTCCACCCCCTTCACCGGCGCCTCGTGTATTCCCGAGCGCCGCCTGTGCGTCGAGGTGGCATATCCCGCGCTGGTCAGGATTGGCTGGCGTCGCTGGGCTCGGGCGGCGGATCGGTCCGCCAGCTCTCTGCATGCTCATCTGGCAGCAGCCCCGCGAGGGCGCAGGCCCTTCCCGGCGCGCGTGTCAGGACGCGAAAGCGGTGTAGGTGCTGGTGGTGAGGCCGGAGAAGGTGATGAGCTGGCGTGGCTTGAGGCAGGTGAACGCCGCGTGCATGGCGATGCCGGCGGCGACGGCGTACGGGGTGGTCTGCGGGACGAGGAGGGCCGGGGGGAGGGCGAGTTCTGCGGTGACGGCGGCGGCTGCGGCGAGTTGCCAGGTGCGGATGTTCTGGGCGGTGAGGTTGCCCCAGCGGTGGCGTACGACGGTGGGGACGGCGTACTGGCCGCGGTGGTGGGGGAGCTGGTCCTTGACCTGGCCGTAGACGTGGACCCACTGGGCGAGATACAGCCCGGTGCGGAACTGGGGCGAGCGGAGTTTCTGCCAGGCGGAGTTCCAGTAGATGTCGGTGGTGATCAGCACGAGGAGGCACTGGGCCCAGGTGTTCGCGGTGCTTGGCGTGTGGCTGATGTGCAGGCCGTGGCCGAGGTCTCCGGCGAGTAGGAGGCAGGTGCCGGTGAGCAGGGTGTAGCGGACGGCGTTGGGGCTGCGGAGGTAGAGCAGTTCCATTGCGGCGCCGGCCAGGACGGCGAGCAGAGCGATCCGGGGTGCGTAGCCGACGGCCAGGGCGAGGGCGGCGGTGGTGCGGAGTAGGAGCGCGGGCCGGTAGATCGCGGCGAGGTGGCGGGCCCGGTTTGGGCCGTAGCGCTGTTCGGCGGTGTGGAGGCTGAGCGAGCTGGGGGCGAAGCGGTTCCAGCCGCCCTGCCCGATCGCGAGGGCAAAGCGTGCGGTGAGGACCGTGCCGAACAGGATGCGGAAGGTCTGGAGGCGGCCGGGGTCGGTGGGGGTGGTGAATCCGGAGGTGAGGGCGTCAAAGAACCACATGGCCGGCCTTCACCTCGATCTGCTGCTCGCCGCGGTGGGACAGGAAGCGGCCGGTTCCGTCGATGCTCCGGTAGCGGCCCGTCTGGGTGAGGTGGTCGCAGATCGCCTGGAGTTGCGGCGGGCCGAGGATGAAGCTGCCGGGCGAGAGGAATTCGTAGACGTTGACCGGCTCGGTGCGCCCGTCGGCGGTGGTGCCGGTGAGCGAGACGACGGTGAAGGACGCGCGGCAGAACATCTTCCAGCGCAGCCACCGGCCGGGCCTGGCCGTGAAGGCGGTGATCATCCACACGATGAGAGCGAGGGTGGCGGCGATCCGGCAGGCGGGCAGGACAAATTCGGGCATGGGTGGGACCTCCGTGTCGGGAGGGTGCGAATCAGGGGCAGCCCGGGGTGCGGGGCTCGGTGTCAGTGCTCGGGCTTGGGGGGCCGCTGCATGAGTGCGGCGGCGGCCTCGTCCAGGGTCAGCTTTCCGAGGAGCAGTGCGGACATGACCTCGGTGATGGGCATCTCGACGCCGTGGTCGTGGGCCAGGGCGAGGATCGACTGTGCGGACTTGACGCCTTCGGTGGTCTGGCGGGTCGCGGCGGTGGCCTCGGTGACGCTCATGCCCTGGCCCAGGTGGAGGCCGAAGGTGCGGTTGCGGGAGAGGGGCGAGGAGCACGTCGCGATGAGGTCGCCGACGCCGGAGAGCCCGGCGAGGGTGGCCGGCTGGGCGCCCATGGCCACGGCCAGGCGGTTCGTCTCCGCGAGACCGCGGGTGATGAGCATGGCCTCCCCGTTGTGGCCCAGGCCCATGCCGGAGGCGATGCCGACGGCGAGCGCGATGACGTTCTTCACCGCGCCGCCCAGCTCGCACCCGGTCACGTCCGTGCCGGTGTACGGGCGGAAGTACGGGGTGTGGCAGGCCGCCTGGACGCGGCGGGCGACCTGTTCGTTTGTGCAGGCGATCGTCGCGGCCGCCGGCTGCCCGGCCATGATCTCGCGGGCGAGGTTGGGGCCGGAGAGGACCGCGACCCGTTCCTGGGGCAGGCCGGTCACGTCCATGATCACCTGGGAGGCTCGCAGCCCGGTGCCGAGCTCGATGCCCTTCATCAGGGACACGATCACCGTGGAGGGGCCGATGTGCGGGGCCCAGGCGGCCAGGCTGGTGCGCAGGGACTGCGCGGGGATGGACAGCACGAGGAAGTCCGCACCGTCCAGGGCGGTCGCCGGGTCGGTGGTGGCCGTCATCGTGTGGGGCAGCTCGACGTCCGGGAAGTAGCCCGGGTTGCGGTGCTTGTCGTTGATGCTGTCGGCGATCTCGTCGCGCCGGGCGTGCATGACGACTCTGGTCCCGGCGTCCGCGAGGATCTTCCCGACGGCCGTGCCCCAGGACCCGGCCGAGAACACCGCCGCGCGGGCAGGGTGCTGTTGCTGGGTCACTGCTGGGTCCTTCCGGTGGGCCGGTCGCCGGGGCGGCTGTCTGGCCTGGTCATCGTATCGGCCGCCCCCTGCGCTGCCGGTTCGTACGGGAGGCGGCGCAGGGTGAGCAGGACCGCCCGGCGCCCGCGCAGCGTCGGCAGGGTCTGCTCGGCCTCGCGGAGCATGCGCTCGGCCTGGACGTCGCCGAGCTCGTGGCGCAGCTGGGCGGCGTGCTGGATCCACAGCCGGTACAGGCGTTCCCACATCGCGGGTTCGCCCGGCCGGTCGTCGAGGTGCTCCTGGGCCAGGCCGGCCGCCGCGACCTGGTGGTGCCACTGGGGTTCCGCGCCTCGGCGCAGGGCCCGGGTGACGACCAGGCGGCCGCCGGGCTCCAGGACGCGGGCGAGTTCAGCCAGTGCGGCGCCCCGGTCGGTGGCCCGGCCGAGGACGTCCACGCACACGATGCCCTGGGCGTGAGCGGTGGGCAGGCCCGTGTTCTCCAGCTCGGCGGTTCGGAAGACGGCGTGGTCGGTGCGGGCGCCCAGGAACTGGTCGCGGCGCGCGGTGGCCTGTGCGACGGCTTCCGGGGAGAGGTCGAACCCGTCGACGCGGACGCCCAGTGCGCGCGCCAGCCACAAGCCGATGCCGCCGGTGCCGCACCCGGCGTCGACCAGGCGCCGCCCAGGGCGCAGACGCAGGCGAGTGGTCAGCAGCCCGAGCAGGTGCCAGTCGCAGGAGCTGGAGGCGCCGACCTCGACCGGGTAGTCGTCGCCCATCGCGGCGGCGTAGAGGTCGGCGACCAGACTGGTGCCCGCCCTGGCGCGGTAGAACGCGTCGTACTGCGACCACCTGGTGCCGGTGGCGTGGTCGAGAGCTGTGCGGGAGGTGTTCATCGGGGCATCGACCTTCTGATCCGGGAGCGGGTGCCGGGGCAGATGACCTGCACGGCGTGGACAGGGTGGTCCGGGCCGCTCAGATCGAGGGCGGCCGGCTCGTGCCCGGTGACGTACTCGACGCGGCGGGCGACAGCTGCGACCTGGGTGGCGAATCCCCCGCCAGGGCGGGCGAAGTGCGAGGTGGCCTGCGGCCACGGCATGAGCCGGGCCGGGTGGCGGCGGGGCGCGGGAGCGAAGTGTGCGGGGTCGGTGGGCAGATCGTCTCGCATGCCGGAGATGGCGGTCAGCCGCGACTGCGCCGCTTCCGTCAGGGCCCGTGACAGGGCGATCTCCGGGACGGTGTGGCAGCCGCCCCCGGCGTAGACGAGGCCGGGGTGGTCCGGGGAGGGGAGGTAGGCCACGCACACCGGCAGGTCGTACGGCCCGACGACGAGCGCGGCCTCCGGGACCGTGCCCGCCGCCCGGAGACGGTCCAGGACGTCCTGTACGTGCGGGTCCTCGACGGTGGTGACCTCGACCGGTGTGCGGGCCCGGCCTCCCAGTTGTGCGTCACGGAACAGGACGTCGCGCTCCACCACCTCGAACAGGGCGTGGAGCAGGGCCTCGTCGCGGATGTTGCCGCACGCCAGGCCGGTGCTGGTGGCCCGCCACACATCCGGTGTCCACGCCGGGCGCAGCGAGCGGCGGCGGACCAGGTCCACCGGCAGCAGGACCTCTTCGCCGCGCACCACCCCGGTGGCCGTCGTCCAGTCCCACACCAGCCGGCCCAGTGCCTGGTCGGCGAACGGGCTGTGGCGGGGCAGGGCGTTGAGGGGGCAGTCGGGTGCGACGGTGTCGGCCGGGCCGCGGGCGGTGATGGGCAGCGGCTGCTCGACGTGGTAGAGCTCGATCGCTTCCATCACGGCCGACAGCTTCGCCAGCAGCGGGGTGGCGCCCTTGCCCTGCGCGGTGCTCAGGGTGCGGGAGGCGGGGCGGATCGCGGTGAAAACGGGGAGGCCGACGCAGTCCAGGCCGGTCAGGTCCGCGACCCGCGTGATGCCGTACTCCGTCAGCCGGCCCGAGACCGCCTGCCAGGTGGCTTCGGGAGTCCTGGCCCGCACCGTGCCCGCCAGCCTGATCCGCTCCTCAACGCCGTTCATCTGGCCACCGTCCCCTGTCTCGTCTGGTTCCGGGCTTCGTGCAGGTAGCCGGGGATCAGGCGCTTGGCCGCGTGGACGGCGCCCGCCCCGTTGACGAGTCCGCGCGCGGACGCCTCCGCGTCGAGCTCCGTCTCGGGGCACCGCCACACCTGCAGAAGCACCCTTCGGGTCACGTCCTCGCCTACCGCCGAGGCAGGGGCCCCGAACCGTGCCAGCGCCGCCGCGTACCGGGCGACGGCCCGGCGGTCCGCAGCGCTCTCCGCGGCCAGCAGCAGCGCCCTGGTGTGCCTCTCGCGTAAGTCGATCACCGGGTGGAAGAGCTGGTCGCCCGGCAGGCGCCCGCCGCCCGCCCGGGTCACACGCTCGGCCAGGCCCATGCCGGGGCCGCCGTCGGACGGGTGCCGGGACAGGTGCTCCAGGAAGGCTTGCCACCGCTCGTGGAAGAGGGGATCGAAGACCTGCTGGTAGAGCAGGCGGTCCTCGGCCGCAAGATCCATCCCGTCCACCTGGTCACGGACGGCCGCGTTGGACCAGCGCCTGAAGTACACCGTCTCCTGCCGCACTTCGGCCGGGACCGGTGCCGGGACGCCGTCGAGGGCGATCTGGACGGCGGCGAGCGCGTCGAGGCGCTTGAGGTCGCCGAAGTGCTGGTCGGCCGTGCGCTGTTCCGTCAGCCACGTCGCGAACGCCTTCTCGCCGGATCGCTCGCACACGGCCCTGACCGCGGCCCAGGTGCGATGCGGGTAGTAGACCGCGCGCAGCGCCTCAAGGAGGCCGGCCGTCCTGGCGCCGTCGAGGATCCCGGCCTGCTGGGCGAGGACCAGGACGTGGCGGCAGTTGACCAGCGGCCAGGTCAGCGCCTCCCACCCGCCGTCGGGCGCCTGCCCGACCGCGACCTCGTCGTCCCCCTCGATGACACCGTGGACGTAGGCGGTGTAGATCGCGCCGACGCCGAGCATGCCGAGCATGTCGAGCTCGGCCGCGCGCAGGGCGCCGATGCTCGCCGCCCCGATCACCGCCGCGCCCCGGTCCAACGCGGCCAGGATCTCCTTGTGGCGCAGCGCGGGGGCCTGGTGGAATACCCCGTCGATGAGCACGACCGTGTCGCCCTCGCCGATCTCGGGATCGAAGAGGTCACCGTGCCCGGCCGGGGGCCGCACCCGCAGTCCTGGGCCCGACAGCAGCGGTTCCGACCGCGACAGCGTCGGCCCGACGAACACATGAATCACCAGCGGCCTCCCGGCGGTGCGAAGAAGAAGAGAGTGCGGGCGCCCCGGCCCCCGGCGCAGCAAGACCGACGAGCCGGCTGAGGGTGGGGCGCCCCGTTCAGGGGATGCGAGAAGTGGCTACTCCTCGTCCTCCACGTCGACCGCGATGACGATCGGGCCGGTGGTCAGCTCGTCGGCCTGCTGGCCCGACGTCGACGCCGCAGCGAGCGCGGACTTGGACTGCTCCATGAGCGTTCCCTTCGATGAGCGGCACGGGCCGGATGCCCGTACCGGTGAGAGCGGAGCCCGAGGGCGCCGCCTGCCCGCCCCTGGTCGAGGCGGGAAGCTTGGTTCAGCACGGTGGCGGGAGGGTCACCACCCGGCTGCCATGACGATCAGAGCGAGCGCGGCCACGAAAACGGCGATCTGGCACACACGGACCACGGGAACCTTCGACCTGGGCTTGCAGGCACCGTTGTTGTGGCGGTGCGGATCTGTGCGTTCCCCGGCGGATCGAGACGGAGACGGCGGGCGACTCAGCTGGGCTCCAGCTCGTGGGCGTCCTTCTTCGCAGAGGGCGCATCGTCGCGATGGGGATGCCGGCCGACCAGGACGCGGCAGTCCGTGGCGGCGGAATGGTCGCCGTCCTTACAGGCCTGGGCCTCTTCCTCGCGCAGCCGGGCGCATCTGGCACACGCCATGGTTGATCCCTTCATCCGCTGTTCGTGATCGCGATGCTGAGTACGGCAGCCATCCCGAGCAGGACGACGAGGTACACGGCCTGACGGGTAACGCTCACTCACAGGTCGGCCCTTCGAATACCAAGTCCGCCCGGACCCGTTTCCCCCACCGCATCGAGTCGACGCCCCACTGCCCGCGGCTCAACGCGTCCACGATGTCCAGACCGCGGCCGGACTCGCCGTCCGAGCCGGCGGAACGGCGCACCGGGTGCGTGCGCGACAGGTCCACCACGGCCACCCGGACCCTGTTGTCGCCCAGCCAGGTCACGGTCACCCGGACCGACGATCGCCGCGCATGCTGGACCGTGTTCGTCACCAGTTCGCTCACCACGAGCTTGGCGGCGCCCTGGTCGTCGTGCACCCCCCAGGCTCTGAGCGACAAGTCCACCAGGTTCCGGGCCCGGAGCACGGACTCCGGGACTCTCGGCAGCGTCTCGGTATAAGCGGGCATATCACTCCAAGGAGGGCCCGTCACAGGAGGGCCTCCGCCCGCGGGGTCGCCGCATCCTCCAGAGCGGCCCGAAGCGCCGCGGTTTCGGTGAGGAGCCTGCCGTCCACCGGGCAGACCCGCCAGTGCGGGCCGGGCCCGGAAATGCGTCTCGGCGGCGGAAGTACGACGTGAGCGCCAAGTCCGAGAATCCGGGCGCCGGGCACTGCAGAGGACTCCCACGCATCCGCCGAGCCTGGGGCGATGAAGAAGTACATGCCCCCCTCGTACGGATCCTGAAGGGCCGCTCCGGCGCGGCTTCCGAGAATGGCGACCGCGTCACACCCAACACTGCGAGGCACGCGGACCGCATCCCAGGATTCGCCGGCCGCCTCTAACCGGCAGTTCCCGACAGTGGTCGTGGACGGCATCTCGACCTCCTCGTGGCTGAGCGAACGCTGATCAGACTGACCTACGCTTCACCCGATTTCGAGGACTTTCAAAGGACTCTTTGTGCCACTAAAGAGGACTTTTAACCACCCCTTCGAGGGTGGGTGGATAGAAAGAGGGCCTAGTGACACACTGGCGGCATCGTCGTGAGAAGGGATCACCGTGACACCGAAGCCCAGCAACACCCGCCTGAAGGCCGCCCGGCTCGCCGCTGGCTACAACTCCCAGCAAGCTCTGGCCACCGCGCTCGGCGTCGGTGTCCGACAGGTACGCCGCTGGGAGTCCGAGAACCCCCCGTGGCCCCACCCGGAACTGGGGGAAGCCCTCACACGAATCCTCGGCCAGGGCCTTGACGCACTGGGGTTCACCCCGCCCGGCGGGCGCGACCGTCCAGAGGCAAGGCGTCGCCTGGCGGGTGCCACGGTTGGCCTTGCCGCCGTGCCGTCCCAAGCGACCGCCACCATGCAACCCGCTTCGGTCGCCACCGACTTCGAGGCCGTGACACGGTCACATCGACGCCTCTACTGGTCAGTCGCCCCGGCCACCCTTCACCCGGCCGCAATCGCGCATGCCACTCTCGGCTGTGCTCTTCTTCCGGAGACGGCGGGGCAGACCCGTCGAGCTGTGGCTGCGGCACTCGCAGAGACGTGGCTGCTGGCGGGACGCATCGAGTTCTTCGACCTCTGCGAACCGGAGCGCGCGAGCAATACCTTCCTCCGGGCCCTTCAGGCCGCGGGCGAGGCCGACGCCCCACTGCTCGGGTCCGCGATCCTGGCTCACACAGCTTTCATCCCGGCTTGGGCCGGCAGGCGGGACGATGCGGCAGAACGTATGGTCGCCGCCCGGACCTACGCCCGGCGCGGTGCGCCGTCGGCGGAGCTCCTGGCGTGGCTGGACGCGGTCGAGGCCGAGTGCGAGACACGTTGCGGCAACTCAAATACGGCCCTTCACCTGATCGGCCACGCTGAGGACGTGCTCGCCGCGGGTTCCGAGCATGCGTCGCCCGACTGGCTGGACTGGTTCAGCCCGGTACGCCTGGCCGCCTTCAAGGGAAACACTCAGCTGAAGGCCGGCCACCTCCCGCAGGCCCGCACGACGCTCCTCGGGGTCCTCGCCGAGATGCCGGTCGCCGAGAACAAGCAGCGCACCGTGGTCTACGGAGACCTGGCCGCGGTCGAGGCAGCATCCGGAAACCCCGACGGCGCGTGCAAGTACGCCCTACGCGCCCTCGATCAACTGGAGGTGACCTGGTACGCGACGGGAATGGACCGCGTGCGCGAAGTGCGACGGGCACTGGCCCCGCACCAGAACGAGCAGTGCGTACGGGACCTCGATGACCGGCTGTACGGGTGGTCGACGACGGTCAGCGCCCTCGCGCGTTGAACGCCGCGATCTTCGGTGAGAGCTCAAGAAGGCTTTCCAGGCGGAAGGTTGGGAGGTTCAGCGCCTCGTCGGTGTTCCACTGGATCGTCGCCCACGGGCCGCGACGCACCAGCGCCGTGCACATCCCAGCAGCTGCCCCGGGGCGCAGATCGTTGTCTACTCGATCTCCGACGTAGAGAATTTCCCCGGGGGCAGCAGGCACTACCTCGGCCACGCGATGGAAGAACGCCCGGTCGGGCTTGCTCGCGCCCCAGTCGTCGGAAGTCCCGATCAAGTCGACATCCTTGGAGAACAGCTCGCGAAGGATAGCGCCGGCACGGACCGTCTGGTTGCCCGCAATGCCGAGCCATAGCCCGTCCGCCCGCAAGGTGCGCAGAGCGCCGCGGACATCGGGGTAGAGATCTTCTTCTCCGAAGTGCTCAGGCTTGCCGGCTTCGGCGCGCCGCTCGCGTTCGGCGTACAGGTCGAAGCCGGGCTGGAGCTCCTGGAAGACGTCCCGGTAGTCGCGGCCTTGAGCGATAACAGCCCCGAACAAGGCCGCGAACGTGTGACGCGGCACGCCGAGCCAGTCGGCCCAGGTGCCATATTCGCGGGTCTCGTCCACCAGGCACTCACCAACGTCGAATACGACTGCGCGAATCATGTACTGATCCTACGTGGGCTGGCTGTTGCCCCTGCGTCGAATCCCCTCCCCCTACCCACTCGCCCCGAGGACTTCGGGCGCCCCGTCGCGCTCGCCGAGCACTAACTTCTCTCGGTTACGAAGCCAGTCCGCCGGGTTCACGACATGTCCGCCTCTCTCGGTGGTCGCCAACCGGCGGCCGAGGGGTTCCCGCCACGCAGCTGCTCAGGAGTCCAACTCGCCGACGAGTCGGGATTTCCCGGCACAGGACACCGGGATTCGGCCCGCCGCAGGGCCTGTCGCTGGAAGTCGGCGACCCACCTGCCGCACCGCTTCGGCCGCGCCTGATGAGAAGCGATCTGCCGCCTCGCCGGGGGCGCTGACCCTGTGCTGACCCTGGGGGCCGGTCCCTGACCCGTTGCCGGGGTCAGCGTTTGGGCAACCGTCTGACCTGCGCATTCGGGGGTTTGGGTCAGCGATTGGGTCGGGGGGTCTGAGAAGCATTCACGGCATCACCTGAACGGGAGTCGTCGTGAATGGAACACGGGTTTTTGAGTCGCTGAACGCCGAGTGGGACGTCGTGTGCGCCGAGCCGGGCCATACGGAGACGGTGCTGGGCTGGCTGCGCGAGAGCGGCATCCCGCTCACCGACACCGTGGCGGCGGGCAGTCTGGCCGAGGTGCTGGCCGAGCTCGCGCGCCGCGACCGGGCCCATGGGCGCGCACACAGCGACCGGTGGCTCCGGGTCCTCCTTGAGCGGGCCGGCGGCGAGGGAAGCGAGGCGTTGCTCGCGGCGCGGGTGGTGGTGCAGGCGATGCTGCCCGGGGCCATGCGGCTGACGCGCCGCCTGCAGGCGGGGCGGGACTACGACGAGACCGGACAGGTTGTTGTCGCGTCCCTCTTCCAGGTCGTGCGCCGCTTCCCCCTTGGCCGCACGAGCGGGGCCGCGGCGAACCTCCGGATGGAAACTCTCCACCTGGCCAGCCGGGAGCTGAAGGCCGAGAGCGCCGAGCCTCACACCGTGGCGGTCCCCTACTGCGACGAAGTACTGGCCGCTGGACCGGCGGGCGAAGATCCGGCCGAGGCCGCCTGGACGAGCCTTCTGGGAGACCGCGCCATGCAGGCCGGGCTGCTCCGCGACGGCGAAGGCGTCGACGGAGCACGGGGCGAGCTGGTCGAGCTGCTCGTGTGGGCCGTGGACGCGGGCCGGATGGACGCCGGCCGGGCGCGCCTGATCGCGGACGAGACCAGGGCCGGGGCGCAGCAGGTGGGGGTGTCGGCGGTTGCGTGGCGCAAGCGGCGCAGCCGGGCGGTGCGGCAGATGCGGGCCGTCGCGGAGCAGTGGGCGCAGGCGGCATGACGGCCTTTTCTCAGATTTCTCGGATTCATGGGTCACGTCTGGGCGCCGGCGGCTCCTTGGGGTGGGTGGCGGCAGAAGTACTGCCGGGAAGGGGTGGGCGGGTCATGACGGACCCCGGGCTCACAACAACAGACGACGCGAACGAGGGCGAGTCGGATCTCGCCGTGCTGGTGCGGGCACGCCAGCGGCTGCGCGAACTCGTCGTGCAGTTGGAAGTCGCGCCGTTCGCGGAACAGACGGCCGAGTCAATGCGCGCGTACCTCGACGAGAACGCCACCCAGGCCAGCTCCGCCTTCGCCCGATGGCGCCAGCTGCCGGAGCAGAAGCGGACCGGTCAGGTCGGCCAGGCGCTGCGGGGCAAGTCGTGAGGCGGCGCACCCAGGACGCAGAGGTGCAGGACGTGCTGCCGGGTGAGGCGGGCGGGTGGGCGCTGGGTTCGCTCGGGGCCGCGGCGAACACGGTGACCGTGCTGCGCCGCACGGCGTGGGGGCTCATGGTGGCCAGTCCGGTCCTGAGTGTGTGGGTGCTGCTGTCCCGTCCTGCGCAGGTGGCGCCGGTTGCTCCGGTCCGCCAGGAGCAGCCCACGGCGGGTCAGCCGGCGGGGCCGGGCGGGTTCGCGGAACTGTACGTGAACGCCTACCTGGCAGCCGGGGAAGGCACCGAGGAGTCGCTCGCCCCGTTCCTGCCGACGGCCCGCGACGTGACCCTGACCGCCGCCCCTGGGGCGCAGCGGGCGCAGGAACTTGCGGCGGTGAAGGTGCGCCAGGTCTCGGCCGGGTACTGGTCGGTGACCGTCGCCGCCCGCATCGCTCCCACCGGCACAACGAAGGCGAAGCCGGAGAAGGAGTCGGGCTCGGCCCCGTCGGGGGCGGTACTGCGGTACTTCCAGGTCGCGGTCCGTTCCGGTGCGGGTGGGGCGTTGGCGGCGGCCGCGCTTCCGGCGGAGGTCGCAGCGCCGTTGTCGGGTGAGGCTCCGTCGCTGGCGTACGGGCAGTCCGTACCTGTGCCGGCTTCTGATCCGGCCGGGCAGACGCTGTCGGGTTTCTTCGCCGCGTATCTGGCCGGGAGCGGGCAGTTGGACCGCTACCTCTCCCCCGGCACCGCACTGTCCCCGGTCTCGCCCGCCCCGTACGCGCGGGTCGAGGTCGCGCAGGTCGCCGAGACGGGCACGAACGACCCCGGCGCGCAGCAGGCCGTGCCGGCCGACGGGGCGCGGCGGGAGCTGTTGGTCCAGGTCGCCGCGACGGACACGGCCGGACAGCAGCGGCCACTGGCGTACGCCATCGCGATCACGGCGCGGGACGGGCGCTGGGAGATCGCGTCCGTGGAGGGAGCTCCCGTGCTGAGCAAGGACTCGGCGCGGACCGATGAGAGGGAGACGCAGTGATGCATGCAGATGTGATGGTGCTGGCGGGGGCGATCGACGACGTCGACCACCTTGCCCAGAAAGCGACGAGTCTGCTGAGTAACTCGGTGATGCTGCTGATGCTGGTGGCTGCCGTGGTGGTCACCTGGGGCAAGACGAAGTCGGTGGTGTCCGCGTTCGTCGCGGCCCTGGGCGGGGCAGCGCTGTGGTTCGTGGTGCTGAACGCGCCGATGTTCCGCGACAGCGTCGGCGACGACCTCACCCCCAGCAGCGGCACGGTCAAAGGCGCGGGCGCCGGTTACGCGGTCGTCCAGACCTACCACCCCGCTCCCGGCCGGGGTGAACAGCGGTGAGCGGTAGCGCGGTGGCGGGTGTGTCGTCGGAGGTGCTGGTCGGGCGGTGCTATACCCGGGCCCGTCGGCACCCGTTGATGATCGGGCGGTGGCCCGGCGGCCGTGGCCGGATCTGGGGCGGCCCCTACACGGTGCCGCAGGTGATCGTGCTCGCCGGGTCACTGACCCTGTTGCTGCTGACCCGGGCCCTGTGGGCGCACTTCGGGCTCCTCAACTACGTGATCGCCCTCGGCCTCCCGTACGGGCTGTCGCTGCTCGTGCGGCACGTGCAGGTCGACGGCCGCAACCCCTTGTCGGTGGCCGCGAGTTCGATCGGCCTGCTGACCCGGCCGTCGGGCGGGCGGCTCGGCGGCCGACCGGTCAAGGACATGCGCGGGCGGCGGCCGCTGATCGGGGTCTGCAGCATCACCTGGGCAACGGGCCCGGCGCACGGCCACGGCAGTGCCGCCGCGTCGGTACTGCACGCGGCCCGGTCAAGGACGGCCGTGCCTCGCTCGATGAACCCTGCCCGCCACAGCGCAGGCCTGCGTCGTTCCACCGTCCGCGACCAGGACGACGTCCTCGTCCCGCCGCCCACCGGCGGTGTGCAGGCAGCAGAACGGGAAGCGGCCGGGGCGGGCGCCGCCACGGTGGAGCGCCGGCCGGTGCCGGTGGCCGCGGCGCTGCTGGCAGCCCGCCAGCGCGGAATCCGGGAAGACGTGAGCGATCCGCGCGCGGCGCGGCGAGGGGTGTGATCCGGGGTGCGGATGCCGATCCGGCATGTGGCCGGGAACGTGATGTGGACGGTGCAGGGTCAGGTCTGGGCCGTCTACCGGGTCTCGGGGGCGGGTGGGGGTGATACGTCGCGGCGGTCGAAGGATCGGCGGCTGGGGCAGCTGGAGGCGCTGGTCAAGTCGCTCACCGGTGAGTCGATGCTGCTGAGCCTGTGCCCGGCCGTCGACCCGGAGAGCGTCCTGTCGAAGATGACCACGGGCATCGACCTGGCGGTCTCGCCTCGTTACCGGCAGTCCACCGAGCTGCTGCGCGGACAGCTGGAGCAGCTGGAGCCGACCGGTCGCACCGACTGGCTCGCCGTGCCCTTGCCGCTGACGCGGGGCGAGTCGGCGCGTGAGGTGTTCGCGGCCGCGCGCGCCGAACTCGCCCTCCAACTCGGCCTGCTGCCCCGCCCGGTCTCCGCGCGCGAGGAGGAGCAGCGCCTGGCACAGGCGCAGCGGATGGCATCCGTGTGGCCGTCGGGGATCGCGCTACGGCCGGCAACGACTGCGGAGGTGCTGTGGATCTACGGACACAGCGCCCGACGGGGTCTCCTCGAACCCGTTCTCCCCGACGGTGAGCAGCCGCGGATGCGGGGGCGCGGGCGCGGTGCGGCCTCGCTCGGACAGGTCGCGCTCGCCGAGGGCGGAAACCTCTTGGAGGAACTGGGCCAGAACGACGATGTCGGCCGGGGCGGTCGCGGTGGGAGCAGTGCGGGTCGGCGGCGGAAGGTGGGGGCAGGGGGTCCGTTCTCGCGTCGGTGGTTGGAGGTCACGACGGAGTGGGGGCCGTCGTATCAGGTGATGCTCGCCCTGTCCGAGATGCCGGAAGCGTTCGTGTTCCCCGGCTCGGAGTACCTCGCGTCGTTGGACATGTTCTCGTTCCCGGTGGACTGGGTGGTGCGGCTGCACGTGTCGTCGGGGGCCGAGGCCGAGGCCAGGACACGGCGTCAGGCCCGCGAGCTCGCCAATCAGTACGCCGAGTACGAAGGCGAGACCGCCGGCGTGCCGGCCAGTGTCGACAAGGCCGTGGGCGGGCTGGACGAGTACCGCGAGCGCCTGACCGCGTCCAGTACGGAGGTCGAGGTACGGGCGATGGCCGCCCTGTGTGTCTGGGGCGGCACCCCCGAGGAAGCCGAACGGCGGGCGGGGGAACTGGCCGGGCACTTCGCCGGCAACGAATACACCTTCGCCCGGCCCCGCGGCGAGCAGGAGAACCTCTGGTACGGGATGCTGCCCGGCACCCGCACCCCGCAGGTCATGACCCAGTACGCCCAATACCTCCTCGCCCGGGACTTCGCGATGGCCGCCCCGTTCAACGGCGGCGGCCTCGGCGACAGCACCGGACCACTGTTCGGGCTCCAGCTCGCCGGCGGCGGCGTACGCCCCGTTCTCACCGACTGGACACGCGGCCCCCGCGAGAACACCTCCGCCACCGCGGCGTTCGTCGGGGAACTCGGCGCGGGGAAATCGACCGCGATGAAAGCGGCGGTCTACTCGGTACTCGCCGCCGGCCGCAGAACAAGGGGGGGTTACCGGCGTGGGCGTGTCGTGATCGTGGACCGTACGCCGCGTCAGGAATGGCTCCGCTACGCGCAGGCGTGCCCGGGTCAGACGGAGTGCATCACCATCGACGACCACGCCCGTATCTCGCTGGACCCACTGCGTACCTTCACCGGGCGTGAGGCCCAGCGGTTCACCGAGAGCTTTCTGACTTTGCTGCTGGGGCTCGCGCCGATGAGCGACGAGGGCATCGCCCTGTCCGAGGCGGTCGAGGCCGTGCTCGCACAGCCGCACCCCTCCATGCGGGTCCTGGTCGAGGAACTCACCAACCGCGGCACCCTGGGCGACACGTGCTCGGCGATGGCCGCCCGCCGGCTGTCCGCCGTGCGGCGCAAGGACCTCGCCCGCGCCGTGTTCGACGAAACGCTGCCCGTCGTGAAGGGGTCCTCGGCCGACACCCTCGTCTTCTCCGTGTCCGCACTCGCCCTGCCCACCAGGAGCGAGCTGCGCGAGGGGCGGCTGGAGAAGATGGAGTTCGAGAAGGTCTTCGGCCGGGCCGTGATGTACCTGATCGCCGCCCTGTGCCGGAAGATCGTCTACGCGGACCTCGATGAATTCGCGCTCGTGGTGTGGGACGAGTGCTGGTGGCTGACCTCCAGCCCCGAAGGCCTCGCCCTGGCCCTGGAACTCGTGCGTGATGGCCGCAAGCACGGCGCCGGCGCCCTGTTCGGAGGCCACGACGACGAGGACATCGGCTCCGGGAACACCGAGGACGGACAGATCCTGCGCGGCCTGATCCCCCGCAAGTTCGTCTTCCGGCACACCGACGTCACCCTCGCCCGCCGCGCGCTGGCCTTCCTCGGCTGCGACCCCGACGACCCCGACCTCCTCGCACTCGTCACCAACGGACTCTCCCCCAACAGCCCCGAACTCAGCGACGACGAACGCGCCGCACGAGCCGGCGAGTGCCTCCACCGCGACCTCACCGGCCGCATCGGCGCCATGCAGATCACCCTCCCCGCCGACGAACAAGCCGTCGCACACATCCACTCCCAGCCCCTGCAGAACACCACGGCGACGGCGACGGTATGAGCAGGCGGCGGGCCGGAGCACCGGCACAGACCAGCGAGCAGTCCCGCCGCCGAGCCGCGGCTGGTGGCGTGGCCAAGGCCGAGGCTCGGGGCGGGCGCGCAGGCGCACGGCGCGTGCGGCGGTGGCTGCGGCCGGGGCGGAGCATGGCGGCCGGACTCGTCCTGCTTGCGGTGTCGTGCCTGACGTCGCTGGTGCTGGCCGGCGTGGCCGCCCACGCGGCACCTACTCCGACGCCCACGCCGACCTCCACCGGTCCGACCCTGCCCGCCCCCGGCCCGCCACTCCGGCCCAGCCCGCTCGTACCCGACCCGAAAGCTTCAGGTAAGGACTTCGACGACCTGGTCCAGGACACCCACAAGGAAGAGCAACGCGAGAAGAAGGAGGCCAAGAAGGAGGAGCAGCGCAAGAAGAGGGAGGCGCAGGAGAAGTGGGAGAAGAAGGTCGCCCAGTACAAGAAGGACCGGGCAGCGCATGGTGGGGTGCTGTCTGCGTTCGACGTGACCGACCGCGATGGGAATCCGGTCAGTTCGTACCGCATCTACTCCGATACCGGTGACTGGAACGACTGGGACCTCAGCGTCGAGGGCTTCCTCGTCGAGATGATGTTCCTGGGCAACAAGTGGCTGGTCAGCTTCGCGTGCTTCCTCATTTCCTGGAGTCTGTCGTTCTCCCTGGCCGGGCTTCTGCTCAAGCCGGCGCTCCAGGTGTCGTCCTCCCTCTACGGCAGCGTCGTCATGCAGCTCGGGCTGCCGCTGCTGTTCCTGACGTTCACCCTGGTCGTGGCGTCGTTCCACCTGCTGTTCGGGAACCGCATCAGGGGCTGGGGCGAGATGGCGGCCGCTCTGGTCATCTCCGCGCTCGCCATCGGGGCGCTCGCCTCTCCCCCGCAGCTCCTGCTCAGCAAGGACACCGGCGTCGTGGCGAGCGTCCGCAACCTCGCCGTGGAAACCGCCGCGCTGGTCCTGGACAAGGAACCCATCGACACCGCCCGGCCGACCACCGACGCCGGGTGGGAGAGGAAGCCGTCCGGGAGCAGTGTCGGGGCGCAGGTGCGGTCGGTGCCCGGTGCGCTGGCCCGGCCCATCACTGATGCGCTCGTCGATGCGTTCGTCGCTCGGCCGGCGATGCTCCTGTCCTACGACCGCACTTTCGATGGTGAGTGCGGGAGGAAGTTCCGCAACTCGCGGATCGAGCAGGCCGTCTTCGACCAGGAAGTCGATGAGGGGATGGACAAGGGCAAGTCGGCCCTGAAGAACCTGCCCGGGCTCGGGGCGGCGCTGCCCGACAAGGTCAGCGACTGGATGACGGACACGGCGGTCGACCTGACCACCTCACAGGTCCGGGACATGATCCAGCAGTCGGGGCCCGTCGCCGCGTTCGAGAAGGACTGCGTCAAGGACGCCTCGGTGAAGAAAGCGTCGATGGACAAGGTCGGCGGCGCCGCGTTCATGCTCCTGGCCGCTTTCCTCACCTGCGCGTTCATCACCGTCCTCGGCTGCGGGTTCCTCTTCGCCCAGGTCAACATCGCCCTGGAAGCCATGATCGCGAAGGTGGCCCTGGCCGCCGGCATCCTGCCCGGCCCGGGGCGGGCCTGGCTGTGGGACCGGGCCGCCGCCATCGCCCGCAGCCTCGCCCTCATGCTCGCCTGCGTCATCTCCCTGGCCGTCTTCATCGTCATCATCAACACCGTCCTGAACACGCCGGAGAGCGACCTGCCGGGCGGTCTGACGGTGCGGTTCATCGTCCTGGACGGCATCTGCGTCGCAGCCTTCCTCTACCGCCGCAAACTCGCCCGCACCACCCGAAGCATGGTCACCCGCGTCCGAACCCGGTTCGGCAGCACACCGCTCGGCGGGGCCGCCCCCGCCGCTGCGGGTCGGGAGCGGCGGCTGGGGAAGGGCCTGGTGCTGGGCGGGCTGGCACTCGGCGCGGCTCTGGCCACCGGCGGCACCGCCACCGCGCTCGGCGCAGCAGCCCGTATCGGTGGCGGCCGTACAGCCGTCGGCATCACCGGACGCCTCGCCCGCACCGGCGGCCGCGCCGTCAGAGGACTGGCCAACGCCGCCGAACACACCGTCCGAACCGGAACGCGCACCGCCGTCCGGGCCGGAACACTCGGACTGCAAGCCACCGTCGGACTCCCCGTCTACGGGCCGCGCGCCGCCCGCCGGGCCGGACCGGCCATCGCCGCCCTGCCCGGACGGGCAGCCGCACGGATCAGCGACACCGTCCAGCACATGCAGGACACAAGGCGGGAGATGAGCGCCCGGGTCCAGCCAGCTCTGGAACTGGGCAGGGAGGGCCGGCACAACCTTCGTTCACTCGGCCGGATCGTCCGCGGCCGACCCGGCCTCGGCACCTACCAACCCCCCACACCTCCCGCCCCACAGCAGACCCCGCCCACTGTTCCTGCTGCCCGCCGGGTGCCCGCGCCCGGCACCCGCCGAGCCGTCGACGCATCTGACACGCCCAGGCGCCAGACACCAGCCCCGGCACTCGTGGCAACGAGGCGGCGACCCGCTCCTCCGCGGATTGTTCAGCCGCCTTACAGCGCGGCGCAGGCCCGCCTGCACCAGCAGCTCCACCGTGCCCGGCACAACCTCGCAGCCGAGCCCGCGCCCGCGCCCGCTCCGCGCGGACCCCGTCAGCCTCGTCCCACGCAACGCCCGTCTGCGCCGGGGACGTCATGAGCGGGAAGGGAAAAGTCGTCCTGGCGGGGTCGGTTGTTATGGTGCCGATCGCCCTGGTCCTTGGGCTGCTGGTCCTCTTCGTCGCCGCCGTGGCCAACGGCGCAGCCGGCCACGACAAGGAGGACTCCTCGGCACCGGCCGCCGGCGGGACGCCGGAGAAGGTGGCGGGGATCGATCCCGTGATGCTGTCCGCCTATAGCCGGGCCGCCGCCCAGGTGAACGCCGTGCGTCCGAAGTGCAGGGGCATGCGGTGGTCCGTGATCGCCGGAATCGGGAAGATCGAATCCAACCACGCCGCCGGCCACACCATCGCGGCCGACGGGAACATCACGCCGCGGATCCTGGGCGTCCGGCTCAACGGCTCCGGCATCGGCGGCAACCACACCACCTTCACCGACACCGACCGCGGCCAGTACGACGGCGACACCTCCTACGACCGCGCCGTCGGCCCCATGCAGTTCCTGCCCTCCACCTGGAACGGACCCACCGGCCAGGACGGCAACAACGACGGCGTCAAAAACCCGCACAACGCCTTCGACGCCGCACTCGGCACCGCCACATACCTCTGCGGCACAGGCGCGACTGATCTGGCCAAGACAGCCCAGCTCCGCAAGGCGATCTACCGCTACAACCACTCCAACACGTACGTCGACGACGTCACCGACCGCATCACCGAGTACGACGCCCTCCCCACCGGCACGGGTGCCGGGGGCGCGGCGAGCGGGGAGGCGGGGGCGGTCGTCAGCGCCGCGCGCTCGGCGATCGGCACGCCGTACGTATGGGGCGGGGGCAGCACTTCGGGCCCGACCAAGGGCGGCTACGACTGCTCCGGCCTCATGCTCTACGCCTTCCACCAAGGGGCCGGCATCACCCTCCCCCGCACCTCACAGCAGATGCGGCACACCGGAACCCACGTCAGCCGCGCCGAGATGCGGCCCGGCGACCTCATCGTGATCAACAACGACGGGAACTGGGGACACGTCGGCCTCTATCTCGGCAACAACACCATGATCCACGCACCCCGCCCCGGGAAGAACGTCGAGACCACGTCCCTGGCCGGGTACTGGGAGAAGTACGACTGGGACGTACGGCGGGTTCTGTAGGCGCTTCGTACCCGGTCGATCAGCCGCGTATCCCCATCCCGACCATGAACATGCGGCAGCGGTCTGGTTACCCTCTGCCTATTCGGCCGCCTCTTCCTGGATCGGAACGCCGTTGAACCTCTCGCACCTGGACCTCTCGGACCGCATATCCAACGCCATCGCCGCGCTTAGCTTGATCGCTTCTGGCGGGGCTCTGATCTACGCGCGAACGCAGGCCAAAGCCGCCAAAGAGGCCAATGCTGCTGCCGATAGGGCCAACGAAATCGCTGCGGCCTCCAACCTGCTCGCCGCAGAAGCGAACCGCACCTCCGAACACGCCCTGCTGGTGTCGCAGAATCAACTCGATGTCGAGCTGCAGGCGCAGCATGCAGCGAATGAGCCCACCTTCGAGGTTGTCGAGGCAGTGCGACAGCTCGAGGGCGAGTACTTCGCTCAGATCCTCCTTCGTCAGACCGGGGGCGCCCCTCTGGAGCGCGTAGAGATCAAGGTCTCCGGAGAAGACGTGCGCGGCCCGCGAACGAGCTGCTACGCGGATGCCTACATGCCTCAGCCCATCGTCTGGCGCGAGCCGTCTCGCGGTACCGAGCACCGCCTGTGCGTCGAGCTGGAGTATCACTGCGCTTCCCCTGCGCGGGTCAGGATCGACCTTGCATCGTTTGGCTCGGGGCCCGGCCAATCGTGGACCACGCACCTCAACGCCCAAACCATCGAAGTGAGCGAGCAGGAACCTCGGCGCAGCCGCCGTTTTGATAGGCCCTGAGTCAGTCGAAGGTCGGAGAACTGTCGATTCCGTCCGATAGGTCACGGCCGCCTTGGTGCCGAACGCTGCGACTGAGCGACGCCGTGTTCTTGCGCGTACCGCCAGAGCGCTGCCGTCTACTCCCCGGCGCCGCTCGGTGGAGACGGCACAGCGGTACACGCGCCGATGGCCAGGCCAGCGACAGCGTCATGATCAGAAACGACCGGAAGTGAGAACGTCTGCCTCTGTGTTGGCCCGGGGACCCGCAGCTTGCGGGTTCACGTCGTGCGTGAGCCGGCTGCCTTGGCCCTCGCCTTGGCTTCGGCCTCCTGCTTGATCTGAGCTCCTCGCGCCCGGATAGCGGGCATCATGTCGGCATCCGGTCGTCGCGGCTCGTCGCTGCCCTGCTTGCGCAGGAACCATGCGATGTAGTTGCGCAGGTTCTCGGCGCGCTCCGTTCCGCTGCCTACTATTTCGCCGCCCATCGCCTCCAGCGCGGCCTGGAACTCGTACCACTCGTCGCCGATCCGTACCTGCCTCGGCGGCGTGTGAGTCTCTTTTCTGGGAGTCATGGCGGCCACTGTAGTCATGTGTAGCTACATAGGCAAACACGTCCGCGCTCCGCCCGCCCCGCGGGTCGAGCAGGTGCGCGCAGCGCGACACCGTTGCGGTCGAGTCCATCGAGCCGGCCCGGGAGAGCCTGCCCCTTGCCCGAGGTTCCGTCCGGTCGGGCCAGGGTGAGTGTGCCGATCGGGGCCGACTGGTGGAGAGATGCCGGTGTCGGTCGGGCGCCTGGCCCGCGAAGGCTGGGCGAAGCGTCGTATGCAGGGCGGGCCGGTGATGAGCCGTCACAGCCCCTTGCGTGTAGCTACACATTCGCCTTATTGTGTAGCTACACGAGGTCGCGGCGGGCGGCTTCTCCACGGAAGGAACGCAGATGCGCGCACACGTCAAGATCACACCGGACGAGATCAAGCCGGACACCAAGTGGGTGCTGGAGCAGGGCCTCGACACCATCGGCGTCGTCGAACGCTACGACTGGCCCGCCGGCAGCAGGTTCACGAACACCCCCTTCGAGCTGTGGACCCCGAGCTACCGCAGCGGCCAGCCCGCCCCCCGCTTCTCGACGCTCGACGAGGCAGTCGAAGCCGCCGACCGCATCGCGGAGGAGCGCGCCCGCACCAGCACGCTGGAGCCCTACGTGGCATACCGGGAGACCTACCGCGGGGCGGAATTCACGCTCACCCGCGTCCCGGCTGCCGCGGGAGAGAAGTGGCGCCGGTTCGCCCACTTCGTGATCACGTGCAACGGCACCCGCCTCGACGCTCCGCAGGGGGACATGGACCGCGTCGCAGCGAAGGTCCGCAAGACCATCGACCTCCAGCACGATGACGAGGAGGTCCAGGAGCAGCTGGCCGCCATCGTCGACGCACGGCCGAACGTCGAGGGCATGCCGGGCTGGGACGACGGCGCCGCCCCGAAGGTGGGGGACACCGCGTACGTCCACGCCCGCGGCATGTACCGCCGGGGCCTGGTCGTCGGCGTCACGAAGGCTCGGGCCACCGTCGCGTACGTCACCAGGAGCAATCCCGGGCGCGTTCACCGCAAGGCAGACCGGCACTCCGAACTCGCGGCCGGCTGACCCGCCCCTGCGCCTGACCCCGCCCCGGCCACTCCCCCGGCCGGGGCGGGTCCGGCCCCGCTCTCGAAGGGAACCCCATGGGCACCGCATGCAGGAACCGTGATCACCGCGCGCTGTGGATCGTCGTGCAGCGCAACTACAACCGGTCAGCGTTCAACGGCTATCGCATCACCCGCTCCGCCTACTCTCTCGTCCGCTGTACCGCCCCCGGCTGCAACGGAACCTGGCGTACTCGGGCCGCGTTCGTGGACACGCTGCCCGACTCATGCACCGGATGCGGACAGCCGGCGGAGACGTCCTGCCGCATTTGCCGGCGCCCCTACTGCCAGACCTGCCTGACCACACATCACCACGAGGGCTACGGAACACCGGCGACCGACGACCGCTGAGGAGTCGCGCTTCCCGACAGCGATACGCCCGCACCCCGCCGCTCGCGGGCGCCGCAAGGACGATCCGCCGCGCTGTGCATCACCCGGTCGAGGGGTGATGAACAGCGCGGCGCTTCTCTGTCGCTCGGCACGCCGGCGCGCCGGGGCCGGAGCCTGTTGCTGAATTCTTCGAATTCGTCGGTCACGTTTCGGCTCTCCGGCCTCCTTGTGGAGGTAGAGCGCGGCAGTCAGCCGCGCGAAGGGAGCCCTGGTGGGACAGAGCTGGCTGGTGGAAGCGGTATGGGGTGTCCGGTGGTGGACACTCGCCGCGGTCGTGGGGAGCGCGGCTGCCTGGGGAGGGGCATGGTGGTGGTGGCTGCGGCGGGCACGGGCCATGCTGTCGGGCAGGACGGTGGTGGCCCTGGTGCCGGCTGCCGGGTTCGATCCCTCGCCCGAAGAGATCGACCGGCACGCCGCCCGGCTCGCGCGGGTGCCGGCGGTTGTCGGTTGGGCGCCGCGGCGTGCCATGGGCGTGCGACTGCGGCTGTCCAGTACGCAGAGCCGGCTCTCCTATCGGCTTGAGGGCCCGTCCCAGGCGGCGGCGCTGCTTCAGCTCCAGGACTTCGCCGACGTCGATGTCGTCGATCCGTACGCGCGTCACGAGGTGCCCCGGATCCGGTTCGACGGCGTTCCCCCTCTCCCCAGAGAGAGCGATGTCGAGAGGTCGGGCGCATGAGCATCGACCTGGAGCTGATGCCTTCTGCAGGCGAGGGTGTCGACGGCGAGGGCTGGCTTTACGTGGCACGGGCGGAGTTGGTGCTCGCCCGGCCCGATCACCGCCAGCTGACAGCAGCCGCTCTGGACCCGGATCCGCTGCAACTGATGGCCTCCGCCTGCGCCCACGCCGACGGCGAGCTGGGTGAGGAGGTCCAGCTCGTTGTCGACCTGGTGCCGGTGTCCGGGCCGCGCGTGGCGAGGTGGCGACGGCGGCTGCTGCGGCGTGCGCAGCAGCGCGGGCCGTCGGCGTTCGGTGAGCAGCTGGCCGGCGCGGACGGTGCGGGGATGGGCGGGCGGTTGTGGTCGAACGTGGCCGGCGGTCTGAACGCCGGCGGCCGGGAACGTGGGCAGGGCAACGGCCGGGCACCGCGTGCCTCGGACCTGGCGGCCGGGGTGGGAAAGTTCCTGCCGACCGCCGACACCACGGTCTTCGCGGCACAGGTCCTGCTGCGGGCGGTGGCCCCTCATCCGGCGCAGGCAGAGGGCCTTTTGCATCGGGTGATGGCGGTGATGGACGCGTGGTCGGGTGAGAACTGGTGGCGGCCGCGCGGGCCGCGGTTCGGCGCGTGGCATCCGTACAGCGATGTGTGGTGGCTGCGTCGCAGCTTCGACCGGCGGTTCGAGACAGGGGAGTTCGCGCCGTCGCGCCGGCAGTGGGTGACGGGGCGGGAGATCGCCGCGCTGCTGAAGCCGCCGTCGGTTCACTGCGCGGCGTCGAACGTGGTGCGTACCGGGGGTGTGGTGCCGGCCGCGCCGTCACAGCTGCCGGAGTGGACCGGTCAGCCCGGCGTCGTCCCGCTCGGGCTGGTGACCGGGCCGGATGGTCGGGAGCGGCTGGGGGCGGTGCCGCAGGAGGACGTGCTGTTCGGGGCCGGGCTGGGGCGATCGGGGTTCGGAAAGTCGGAGCTCGCGCTGCTCCAGGCGCTGACGCTGGCCTACGCCGGTTTCGGCGTCTGGTTCCTGGACCCGCACGGGGCGGCGGTCCAGCGCGCGCTCCCCTACCTGACCCATCCCACGCTGAAGGGCCGGGTGCTGCTGATCGACGTGAGCGTGAAGGACCCCCTGGCCCGCATCGGTGCGTGGAACCCGCTGTCGATGGAAGGCCGGGAGATCCACCAGGTCCAGGAGGTCGTCGGCGCGGTTGTGGGCGGGCTCGCCTCCGCGCAGGGGTGGGGGGATCGGGCGCCGCGTGCGCGGGCGATCCTGTCCCACGCCGTGCAGGTCCTGGCCCACCTCGCCCTGAGGATGTGTGAGCAGGGGCGTCCCGACCTCCAGCCGACGCTGTTCTCGATCACCCGGCTGCTGACCGACGAGGAGTGGCGGGCCCAGGTCCTGGCGCAGCTGCCGAAGCGTCTGTCCCGGTTCTGGCAGCTGACGTTCCCGCAGTACGAGTCGGGGGCGGTGCCGGTCGTGACGCAGATGCTGGAGCAGCTGGAGACCTCGGACTCGCTGCGGGCGTTCCTCGGTCAGCCGCGGTCGACGTATGACGTGCGGGCCGCGATGGACGAGAACAAGGTCGTGATGCTCCGCTGCTCCGGCTCGGGAAGCGGGGATCAGATCATCACGAGTCTGCTGCTGTTCGATCTGTTCCTGGCCGGGCTGTCGCGTGAGGGGGTGCCGCAGGAGGACCTGGCGACGATGTTCGCGTTCGCGGACGAGCTGACCGCGATCGACGGCGCCTCCCGCGGCTACGTCGCCGCGATCCTGGAGCAGCTGCGTAAGTACGAGGTGCGGCTGATGGGGCTCACGCAGATGGTGATGCGCCTTTCGGAAGAGACCCGCCAGGCCCTGATGCAGAACCAGTCGCTGCTGACCGCGACCGGCGCGGACCACAACGAGGCCGCGTTCGTCGCCAAGCGCCTCGGCGGGATCGCCCCCGACGTGCTGGAACAGCTCGCGAAGTACCAGTACGTGGCCTCGACGATGCTCGACGGCGAGCGCACCACACCCTTCCGGGTCCGGGGCGTCGCGGTCCACCAGGCCCTGGCCGACTACCACCGCCCCGACCTCATGCCGACGCTCGACGAGGCGATAGACCGCAACCTCAAACGGCGCCCCGTTGGAGAAGTCCTGCGGGTGCTCGACGGGGACGAGGACCAGCTAAAGGGTCTCGACGACACGATCCTGACCCACCTCAAGAATCTCACACCCACGCAGAAGACCCCCACCATCGAGCAGAGCGAGGTCGCCTGATGTCCCACCCCATCGCGGAAGTACCCACGGGGAGCGTCTCCCGGTTCAGTCAGCGGCTGCTGCCTCTCCTGTATCAGCACCGGCTGATGTCCACCAGCCAGCTCCACTACCTCCTGACCCCCCACACGAAGCGGCCGGAGTACCTGCTGCGCCAGCTGCGGCACCTGCGCACCATGGGACTCGTCGAGTCCGTCGACCGGCGCGCCAGCCGGCTGGGGCGCTGCGAACTGCTCTGGCATGTCACGGCGGCCGGCTGCGAGGTCGTAGAGGCCGGCAACGTCGTGACCACGCGGTCGTACCGGATGAGCGCCAGGGCGGCCTCTTCCCAGCTCCAGGAACACACCCTCGCTGTCGTCGATACGGGAATCACATTCACGAAATGGGCCGAGCGGCTCGGTGATGAATGCGGATCCCTGGACTGGGAGCCGGAGCTCGCACACCGCGTCCGTGAGGGCGACAACCGCATGGGCGACGACGCATTCCTCGTCCCGGACGCGGTCCTGCGCTACACCCACACCACGCAGGAGGGGCGCCGCCAGATGCTGACGTTCTTCCTCGAAATCGACCGGTCGACCATGCAGGTCGCACGCCTCGGCCAGAAGCTCAGCACGTACGCCCGGTACGCGACGTACACGCCACTGCCGGGCAAGCGCCGGCAGACCCGGGGCGTTCTCCGGGAGGCGTGGCGTGACCGGTATCCGGTCTTCCCGCGGCTGCTGATCGTCCTGTCCGGGGCCGGGCCGGCCGCGCTGCCGGCCGCGCTCGCACGCCGGACCACGGACCTGCGGGCTCTCGCGGCGGTCGACCCACGGCTCTCCCAGGGCGGACTGCTGCGTGCAGGTGTCACCACCGCCGAACTCCTGCAGGAAAAGGGCCCGTTCGCACCGGTCGTCACGCCGCTCCTCGGCCCGCCGGAATTGACGAACGTACTGCTCACCCCGTTTCCCGAGGCCTGAGCACACGAGCCGCTGGAGGATATTCCGATGAACCGCACAGTTGCCGACGGGGTGTCATGAGGTCTCGAATTCATCAAATCCCGCGAAAACACGGGGAGTTCCATCACAGAATGTTCCGTTTTATGGCGTGTGACAAGATCCTCAGCCCCTCGAACTCTCTGGGTTGGGTGAGCGACTTTGCGTAACCTGGCACCCGACCGTCAAGTTTGTTTCAAGGGCGCGAACAGGCCAACGCCACCTCTCGCGGGCGGATCGCGCAGTTCGGGGGATGTTGTGGCATATGCACAGGGAGGCTCGATGGCTCAGCAGACACGAGCGGCAAACTCAGCGGTTCGCAAACGGAAGCGAGCACGCGTGGGCACGCTGGTCGCCTTTACCTGCGCGCTCGCGACTACTGCCGGATGCAGTTCCGCCAAGCCCGCTGACCCCAAAGAAGCCCCATCAGCCTCGGCCTCAATCACGGCTCCTTCAGACAAGCCGGCCGACCCGACCGAGACCGCAAAGACCGAAGCCATTGCGACGTACGAGCAGTACTGGAAGGAGATGGAGCACCTCTACGCCGACAGCCACAGCAGCGCTGCCGGTCTGCAGAAGTACGCGGCGGGAGCTGCGCTGGAGGGCGCAAGGGCAGATGCGAAGGGGATGCATGACAAGGGCAATCTCATCATCGGAACCGTCGTCGTCGGCGCCCCCACCGTGACGAAGATCGATATTGCCCGGAAGGTTCCCAGCGCTGTGATCTCTAGCTGTCTGGACATCACGCACTGGAAGGTGGTCAAGGAAGCGACGAAGGAGGCAGTGCCGCTGCCGTCAGAGAGGATGACCAAGTACGTCGTCACCTCGACGGTCGAGCACTGGCCCGAAGGCTGGCGGGTCATCAAGGATCAGCCCCAGGGGAAGCCGTGCTGACCCGGGGCCTGGGCCTTGCCGTGACCCTGTTGGCTCTGGCAGTCGCAGCCCCTGCCCATGCTCAGGAGAGCTCCGATGAAGGCGTTGAGGGCTGCGGACTCTACGTATGTGTGACCGCGAAGGACCCTGGACGAGCGAGAGGATCCCACGGCGCCAGGCCCTCAGAATCCAAGACCGCACGGAGTTCAAAGGCGGGAGCCAAGAAGGCGGGTGGAAAGGAGACCCCCACCTGCACACCGGCAAAGAAGCTGGACCCGCAGCCGCCTGCCGAGAGTGAGCTCTGGGAGGGCCACGACCCCTCTGAGGGTGGGGCCGTCTATGTCCGCAGCTGCCCAGCCATTCAGGTGAGCGGAGCGTTGACCATGATGCCCGAGGCTGTCTACGGCGGTCCGGACGGCCCGCCCGAGCCCACGGTCGCCCCGGCTGTGGTCGCTCAGCTTGCCGTCGACAAGATGCTACTCAAGGGCCCCGACATCGGTATCACGCCCAAGCCGGGTGGCAAGGGCGTCGTCGGTATGCCGGTCTACATGTGGACTGCCAAGGGCCCGGAGACGTACGGGCCGAACACCGCGTCCGCGACAGCGGGGGCGGTGACCGTGACGGCTACCGCGAAGGTCAGCCGGATCGTGTGGGCGATGGGCGACGGCACGACGGTCACATGCACCACCGCCGGCACCCCCTACCGCGCCGAGTACGGCAAGAAGCCCTCCCCCGACTGCGGCCACCGCTACACCCTGCCCTCTTCCACCCGGGACTCCGGGAAGTACCACGTGACCGCGACGTCGACCTGGGCGATCGACTGGACGGGCGGCGGGCAGAGCGGCCGGCTCACCGAAGTCCGCGAGAGTGCGGTCGACGTCACCATCACCGAGGTCCAGGTCCTCAACTAGCCGTCGCGCACTTTGATTCGACATGAGAGGCAACACCCGCATGGAGTCCCCCGTCGCCGTGCCCCCCGCACCCCGGACCGGCGCGCCGGCCCGCCCGGACATTCCCATCACGACGACCGCGCCGGTCAAGCGCGAGCGGCGTTGGTCGGTGACCGCCCTGTGCATCGTGCTGGCCGTCCTGTGCGGTCTCGGTGCGGCTGCGGCGGTCACGTCGGCGTCCGACCGTACGCAGGTGCTCGCCATCGCCCGCGACGTGCCCGCCGGTCAGGCCCTCACGCAGGATGACCTCACGGTTGCCGAGGTCTCGGCCGACGCGCACCTTTCACCGATCCCGGCCTCCGGCCGGGCCGGCGTCATCGGGAAGCGGCCGGCCGTCGAGCTGCGCAAGGGCGGGCTGCTGACGGCCTCGCAGCTGTCCGCCGGTACCGGGCTGGGCGACGACAAGCAGCAGGTCGGTGTGCAGGTGAAGCGGGGCCAGGCCCCGGCCGGCGCGCTGGCCCCCGGCGACAAGGTACTGGCCGTTACCACCCCGGCCCCGGGCGAGCAGGCCGACCCCAAGGACGCCGAGGCGCCGCCGACGTCCATCAAGGGGGTCGTGGTCTCGGTGTCCCGCCCGGACGCCTCGGGCACCATCGTGGTCAACCTCGCTGTGTCCACCAGCGACGGTCCGCTGCTGGCCACCCGTGCCTCGACCGGGCGGATCGCCCTGGTCCGCGAACCGCGGAGCAGCTGACCATGGCCGTGACCGCACTTGTCTCCGCGAAGTCCTGCGGAGTGACCACCACGGCGCTCGCCCTGACCCTGGCATCGAGGCGGCCTTCGCTGCTCGCCGAGTGCGACCCGGCCGGCGGCACGCTGCGAGCAGGGTTCCTCAACGGTGAAGCGGGCGCAGGATTCGGTCTCTTCCACCTGGCCGCCGCCCAGCGCAGCGGCCCCGAGGCGTTGTCGAACGCGTTCGTCAGTCACCTGTGGCCGCTGGATGAAGCGGGGCACCGCAAGCTGCTGCCGGGTCTGACGGATCCGGCCCAGGCATCGGCGCTCGGGCTGACGTGGCCGCGGCTGTCCGACGTCCTGCACATTCTGTCCGCGCAGGCCGGGCACGACGTGTTCGTCGACGCCGGGCGGCTCGCGCTGGACACCGGGCACCTCCACGAGACGCTGACACCGGCCCCGTTGATCCAGCAGGCCGACCAGGTGCTCCTCGTGGTACGCGGCACCGAACAGTCCCTCGCCCTGGCCCGGCACATGATCGACCCTCTGCGCACGGAGCTGCGGGAACGTGGCTCGGGCCCTGACGCGCTGGGTCTGCTCCTCATCGAGGACGGCCCCTACCGGGCGCACCAGGTGGGTGACGCGTTGAAGACGCCGGTGCTGGCGACTTTGCCGTGGGACCAGGTCACGGCGGAGTACTTCGCGACCGGGGGCCGGGCGCCGCGGGGGCATGCCCGTAGCCCGTTGCTGCGTCATGCCCGTACCGCGACCGAGCAGATCGAGGCGGCTGTCTCGCGTCGCCGGATTCAGCAGGAGTACCCGGCGCGCCGGTCCAACCCGCAGCTGGCCGCGGTGCTTCAGCACCTGGCCGGGCAGCGAGGGGGTAACCGTGGCTGACACGCACCAGCGGCCGGGGCCCGAGGCCATGAACCCGCAGCAGCTCGCTTCGCTGCTCTCCGGCCACCTCGGCCAGCACCCGGCACCCTCCCCTGCTCCTCCCGCGCAGGCACCCACCGGGCCGGTGGCGACGGGGCCGGGTGCGGCCGGTCCGGGGACGGTGCCGCGTCTGGCCGGGTTGCCCGGAGAGCTGCCGGTGGACTGGGAAGTGATCGAAGCACTTCAGAGTGAGGTCTCCAAGGCGCTCAGTGCGGAGGATCCCGACAAGCACCTGGAGGAAGCAGACCGTCGGGCGCTGGCCCGGACACTGGTGACGAGCAAGGTCGCGGGGTGGGCGACGAAGCACGCGCACGGCAACGTCCCGCTGACCGCCGAGCAGGAACGCATGATCGGCACGGCGGTCTTCGACTCGATGTTCCGCGGCGGCCGCCTGCAGTCTTTGCTTGACGAGCCCGGGGTCGAGGACGTGATGGTCGACGGGCTGCGCGCCCACATCGAGTACCACGACCGGCCCCGCCGCACGATCGACAAGGTCGCCGACAGCCACGACGAGCTGATCACCTGGGTCAACCGGATGGCGCGGCTGTCCGGCCACGGCGAGCGGGCCCTGACCCAAGCCACACCGATGGTCGGCTTCCGGATGCCCGACGGCTCCCGCGTCACCGCCTCGCTGCTCACTTCCCGGCCGTCCGTCGTCATCCGCCGCCACCGCATCCGCCAGCACGGCATCGCCGACCTCGTCAGGTGGGGCTCCATCAACCCGGTCCTCGAACGGTTCCTGACCGCGTGCGTCCATGCCCGGATGAACATCCTGGTCGTCGGCGACATGGGGGCCGGCAAGACGTCGCTGCTGCGCGCGCTCGGCCGCGAGATCCCGCCCTCCGAGCGGCTGGTCACCCTGGAATCGGACCGCGAGCTCTACCTGGACGAGCCCGGCCCGAAGCCGGGCCCGGTGACGTTCGCTTTCGAGGCCAGGCAGTCCAACGGAGAGGTCCGCGCCGGCGACCGGGCCGGTGAGGTCACCATCTCCGACATGTTCAGCACCGCGCTGCGCTACAACGCCACCCGGGTCATCGTCGGCGAGGTCCGCTCCACGGAGATCGTGCCGATGCTGAACGCGATGTCCTCCGGCGGGTCCGGCTCCATGTGCACCCTCCACGTCCGCCGCCCGCACGCCATCATCAGCCGCCTGGTCCAGCTGTGCACCGAAGCCGGCATGCAGACCGAGGCCGCACACCACCTCATCGCCTCCTCCATCGACGTGGTCGTCTATCTGACCTACCTGGACGAGACCGCGATCGGCGGGAAGAAGCACCGGTTCGTCAGCAGCATCCACGAGGTCCACGACGTCGTCGGCGAAGGCGGAAGGCCGGTCACCACCGAGCTCTTCGCACCCCAGAACGGGGAACGGCGGGCGGTGTACAGGAACATGCCGACGTTCATCGACGACCTGGAGCGCACCGGGCAGTTCCACCGGCAGTGGCTGACCGACAACCCGCACAGCGCCTGGCAGGGGCCGATGCAGACGGTGGGGACCCGGTGAACACCTCTCAGCTCTCCCTCGTCGCGGCCTGCTGCGCCGTGCTCGTCGTGCTCGCCCTGTTCGCCGCCGTACGTGAGTTCCGGGGCCAGGTTCCCGATCCGGCCCGGCCCACCTCCCGCATGAGCGGCCGTGTCCAGCGGGCGAAGGCGGAGCTGCCGTTGGCGTGGCAGCAGCGCTGGCGGTATCTCGTCACCACTGCGGGTGTCACGGTGCTGGTCGTGTGGGCGTGGACGGGCTGGCCCGTCCACGGCCTGCTCGCCGGTGGCGCCGTCCTTGCCCTGCCCTACCTGCTGAACCCGGGCACGGCGGCGATGCAGCGGATCGAGCGCCTGGAGGCGCTCGGGCAGTGGCTCAACCACCTGGCCGGTATCCACCAGGCCGGGATCAGCCTCACCCAGACGATCCAGGCCTCCGCGAAGGCCTCCCCCGCACCCATCGCTGCGAACGTGCGGGCCTTGGCCGAGCGGCTGCGCTCCGGGATGGAGGCGCATGATGCGTTCGCGCTGTTCGCGGACGAACTGGCCGACGGTGTCAGCGACCACGTCGTGCTCCTGTTCCAGTCGCACGCCGTGTACAAGGGGCCCGGACTGTCCGAGGCGCTGGAGGCCCTGGCCGTCACCATCCACCAGCAGGCGGCCGATGCCCGCGACGTGGAGGCCGACCGGGCCAAGGTCCGAAAAAGCGCGCGCCTGGTCTCGATCGTGATCTGCGTCGTTGTCGTGGGCTGCATGCTCAACGACGCCTGGTCCGGCTGGTATCAGTCCCCGCTCGGCCAGCTCGTCCTCGCCGGCCTCGGCGGGGCCTTCGGCTACACCTTGCGGTGGCTGCGCAGTATCGCCCGCACCAGGCCCGACCCGCGGCTCATCTCGCCCCTGCCCGCGAGTGATGGGCCCGACCCGCTGACCTCTGGAGCCGTCCGATGATCCCCATGACGGCTGTTGTACCGGCGGCCGCGGCCGGCGCCCTGCTCGGCCTCGCCGTACGAGCCGCCATGCCCGCCCGCCGGGACCTGTCCTCGGTTCTCGACCGGCTGGACGCCTCCAAGACCGCAGGAGGTCCTCTCCTGTCGGCCGCGGCGGCGCCCACGAGTGGCGGAACGCTGAGCGAACGGGTCGGCGCCCGGCTGCTCGGCGAGTTCAGCGGACGCCTCACGCTGCCCGTCAAGGACTTGAACCTGCTGCGGATCAGTCCGGCCGCGCACCTCGGCAAACGCTTCCTGTTCGCCGTGTACGGGCTGCTGCTGCCGCAGCTGGTCCAGGCGCTCCTGGCCGCGGCCGGCACACCCTTCCCGCTCGCGGTCCCGGTGCTGTTCTCTCTCGCCATGGCCGGCCTGTTCTGGTTCTGGCCGGTCAAGGAAGTCGCCCGCGACGCGGCAGCGGCCCGACTCGTCGTCCGCCACGCAGCGGCCTCCTACCTGGAGCGCGTGGCCCTGGCCCGCATCGCGAACTCGGGAGCCGCCCAGGCACTGACCCAGACCGCGGAAGTCGGCGACGGGTTCATCTTCGTCCGCATGCGGCAGGTCTTCCACCAGGCCGACCTTTCCGGGATCACGGTCTGGGACGCCCTCAAGCAGCTCGGCGACGAACTCGACATTCCCGAGCTCTCCCGCCCCGCCGACACCCTTGCCCTGGCCGGTGACGGCGCGGCCGTCTACACCACCCTCCAGGCCCAGGCCCGCCAGCTGCGCATCGCCCTGCTGTCGGACGCGAAGGCACAGGCCAACGCTGCGAGCGCGGCCATGATCCTGCCGGTCACCTTCGGCGTGATCCTCATGCTCACCTTCGTCATGATCCCCGTCACCGTCACCATCCTCGGAAGCTGAGAAAGAGAAGGCACTCATGGACATCCAGACCCTGACCGTGTGGATCCGCGGCCGCTACGCGGCGCTGAAGTCCGGCAAGGACTCCGGGCAGACCTCCGCCGAACTCGCCCTGATCGCGGGCGCGCTGCTGGTCGGCGCCGGCCTCCTGGTCCTCGCGATCCGGACCAAGCTCATGGAGAAGATCGGCATCATCAACGGCGGCTGACCGCCTTGCCCGAACCAGCACCGCCACCACGTCGGAGGAAGCCCTGCCAGTGCCCCGATCACCAGACGCCCGGCTGACCGCCCGGGAAGACCGGCATGACCGCCGACTCCGGGGCGATCACGGCTTCGGGAGTGTGGAGTTCGCGGTCCTGGCCGTGGTTGTCCTCGCGCTGGTCTTCACCGCTCTCCAGGTCGGCCTGTACTACCACGCACGCAAAGTCGCCCAGTCCGCAGCCCGTCAGGGCGTGGAGGCCGGGCGCCAGTTCGGCGCCGGCGAAGGTGACGGTGTCGCCCAGGCGCAGGACTTCCTGCATCGGTTCGGCGGCAGCGTACGAGGAGCGAGCGTGTCATCGGCCGGCAGCAACGCCCAGGAGATCCGCATCACCGTGCGGGGCAGCGTCGCCACGCTCGTCCCCGGGCTGACGCTGGACGTCGTTCAGCACGCCGACGGGCCCGTCGAACGCTGGAGCAACCCGTGACCCCCCGCGACCGTATCCGCGAACTCCGGGTGCCGAGCCGGATACGAGGCGGAGACCAGGGCTCGTACGCGGTGGAGACCGCGATCCTCGCGCCCGTCATGATCGCACTGATTCTGCTCATGATCGCGTTCGGTCGGGTGACCGACGCCGACGGTGCCGTCGACTCCGCCGCCCGTGCGGCGGCCCGAGCGGCATCCCTGGAGCGTGACGCCAGCAGCGCCCAGGCGCAGGCACAGGCGGCCGCGGACCGCAGCCTGCAAGGCGAGGGCATCACATGCAGTACCTCCAGTGTGGTGGTCGACACCGGCGGCTACGCCCTCGACCTTGGCACCGAGGCGAACGTGACGGCCACCGTCGCCTGCACCGCCAGCCTCTCCGACATCGGGCTGCCCGGCCTTCCCGGCGCCAAGACGCTGACCGCGTCGTGGTCCAGCCCCATCGACACCTACCGGGGACGCCAGTGAACTCGCCTCTCCGCCGACTCCCAGAGCGGTGGCGCGCGGCCAGGTCCGCCCGCCACCGGGACCGGGGGTCCATGTCCCTGTTCTTCGCCCTGGCCTCGCTCGCGATCCTGATGGTGATGGGACTGCTCGTCGACGGCGGCGGCGCGCTGAACGCCGGGAACCGGGCAACGTCGCTGGCCCAGGAAGCCGCCCGCACCGCCGGACAGCAGCTCGACCCCGCCCAGGCCGTCGAGGGAACCGCCATCACGATCGATCCCGATGCCGCCGCCGGCGCAGCCCAGGACTACCTCGCCACTGCTGGTGTTCAGGGCGACGTGCAGATCACCGACAACGGACAGAGCCTGACCGTCACCGTGCACGACACCTACAACACGTACTTCGCGCAGCTCGTCGGCGTGGGAACCATCCATGTCACCGGCACCGCGAAAGCCCACCTGCAGACCCAAGCTGGAGGCTGAGCCACCCCATGGCCAACCGCTCCCCCGCCCCGCTGCGCACCGTCGGCACCGTGCTGCGGGCGCTGCTCGGCCTGTCGCTCCTGGCGGCCCTGGTCGTCGGCGCCCCCTACCTGCTGCTCGCCGTGGGCCACCAGCCCACCGAACTCTCCGGCGGCACCAAGCTGCTCACCCAGCAGGACGACGGTTCACTGTTCCTCGTCGTCCTGACCTGCATCGGCTGGGCGGCCTGGGCGGCATTCGCCTTCTCCGTCCTGGTGGAACTCGTCGCGGTACTGCGCCGTCGGTCCGCCCCCCGCATCCGGGGCCTGGGCGGCATGCAGTCCCTCGCGAGCTTCCTGATCGGCGGCATCGTACTCCTCGCCCCGACCGCCGCCTCCGCTGCCACGGTCACACCCGCCGTCGCCGCAACCGTGACCCACACCGTCGGCCAGGGCAACGGAGCCACCCACGAAACGCAGGCAGCCGCAGGCACTGCGAAGCTGCGGCACACCGTCACTTCCGCCACCGAATCGCCGTGGGAACTCGCACAGACTTATCTCGGCAGCGGACCGCGCTGGAAGGACATCGCCGCCCTCAACCCCGACATCCCCGAACTCGTCGCCGGCGACCAGTACCTCCCCCAGGGCGCCGTCCTGACCCTGCCAAACGATGCCCGTCTCCCCGTCACCACCGACACTGTCTCCACCACAGAAGCACTCACGGGCCCCACCAGCACGATCCACCCGCAGGGCGACAAGAAGAAGGAGGCAACGGCTTCCTACACGGTCCGGGCGGGCGACAACCTCTCCAGCATCGCGGACAGCGAGCTCGGGGACGGTGACCGGTGGCCCGAGCTCTACGAGGCGAACAAGGGCAGTCAGCAGCCGTACGGGCACACATTCACCGATCCGGACCGGATCTACCCCGGGCAGGAACTCACCCTGCCGACAGGGGGTCAGCAGCCGCGGCCGGGCACGGACACGGACCATCCGGCGGCACCGCGCGACACTCACCGCGCAACACCGGACAACGACCGCCCGGCCGCGCCGGAGAAGAACGAGCACCAGGAGGCGCAGGACAAGGAGGACGATGCCAGCCCGGCGCCCGACGCTCAGCAGCAGGACCGGGAGGAGCAGGCGGAGCTCGGGGCAGGTGCTGCCGAGGCGCGTACTGCGGCTCCGGAGTCGACCGGGTCAGCGGCTACTCACCGGGAGGCCTCGACGTCTGCGGAGCCGGAGACCGGTGCGACGTCTTCGGCTTCGGTTCCCGCCGAACCCACGGCGCCGACGGCATCGGCTGCGTCGGCCGGTGAGCGCGAGGCGGCGTCGTCCGGGTCGCGGGCCGGGGTGATCGGCCTGGCCGCGACCGGAATCCTGGCAGCAGGGCTGGTGGGGTCGCTGGCCTACCGCCGCACGATGCAGCAGCGCCGGCGGCGCCGCGGTCACCGCATTGCCATGCCTTCCGGGCGCAGCGCAGAGACCGAGCGGGCCATGCGCAGTGTGGATGCGGGTGTGGAACTGGGTCTGTTGGCGGGTGCGTTGCGCACGGCTGCGCTGCACCTGGCCCAGGAGGGGCGGCCGCTGCCCGAGATCACCACGGTGCAGCTCGGGGCGAGGGGCGTGCGTCTGCACCTCGCCGACGCGGTACCACCGGTAGCGCCGTTCACCGCCGTCCCGGATCACACGGGGCAGTGGTGGTGCCCGGCCGGGACACGGGAGCTGCTGCCGGCTGAGGAGCTGCGGGAGGTCGACCCGCCGTTCCCGGCGCTGGCAGTCCTGGGCGAGGACGAGGACGGTGCGATCGTGCTCGTCGACCTGGAGCACGTCGGTGCCCTGCACCTGACCGGTACCGGGCGCTTGGCGCTGTTGCGGACGTTGGCTCTGTCGCTGGCGCTGACCCCGCTGGCCGAGCAGATCGAGATCGCCGTCGCCGGGGAGGACACCGCTCCCGGTCTGTCCATGCTGGACGGCAACCGGGTCACCCCCTACCCCGATCTCGGCGACGCTGTGCGGGTGCTGGAGCAGCACCAGGCCGGGCAGCAGCAGGTCCTGGAAGGGTTCGGGCAGGAAGGGTCATTGTCGGTGGCTCGGGCATCCGAGGACCTCGTTGAGGAGCTGTGGCCGCTGGTCGTACTCGCGGACCTCGACACGTGCCCGGACGCGGAGCGGAGCCAGGGGCGGCTGTGGCAGGTGCTGGAGGCGCCGGTGCGGTCCGCGATGGCGATCGTCACCAGCAGCACCGTTGCCCCGGACAGGGACGGGGTGTGGTGCGTGGACACGGACGCCGGAGAGGTGACCGTCCCGGGCAGCGGAGTGCGGGTCGAGCTGGTCACCGTCACGGAAGAGGAGTACGTCGACGTCCTGGAGCTCGGACTCACCGCGGACTCCCCTACCGACCACCCCGGCCCTCAGCCGGCGGCTACGGAACCTGCTGCCCCAGCTTGGACGTACTACGAGGAGGAGCCGGAGGCGCAGCCTGCGGTGCCGTCTGTGTCCTACTACGACGAAGAGCCGGCGCGCACGGAAGCGGGCACCGCCCCAGCGGGTGTCAGCGGCTTGGGCGAGGGTGTGCGGGGGCCGGGTCTCCTGGTCGGACTCGCGGATCTGGACGACGAACCCGGGGAGCGCCCCGTCGGCGAGGGCCGATCTGTCGATCAGGAGCCGGCCCCGGTTGCCCCTCTGGGTCAGCGCGTGGCGGCGGCCTCGTCGCCAGGCGACGTCGTGCCCGCACTCGTCTCCGCATCCAAGGTCAGCGTCCGGCTCCCGCAGGACGACATCCCCGCCCAGGCCTCCGTCGACGACGTCTGCGTCGACGCCGAGGGCGAGTCGAGCCCGCTGGTCTGTGTTCTCGGGCCGGTGGAGCTGAAGGGCGCGAGGGGTTCCGTCGCGTCGAACCGGCGCACCCTCGCCCTGGAACTGACCGCGTGGCTGGCCCTCCACCCTGGTGCCACCAGCCACCAGCTCGACGAAGTGATCGCTCCTTCCGGTCGCGTCACCCGCGACACCCGCAACTCCCGCATGGGGGGCGTCCGCAAGTGGCTCGGCGCCGCCAACCCGGCCGACCCCACCACCTTGTACTTGCCTCATATGAACCAGCAGGCGGACAAGCTCTACCGGCTGAGCGGCGTGCGATGCGACTGGGCCGAGTTCGAGCGCCTGGTCCAGGAGAGCCACCGCGCCGACGGTGCCGACGCTCAGCGGCTGCTCCGTCAGGCGCTGACCCTCGTCCGGGGCCGGCCCTTCGCGGGGATCCCGGCCCGCCGCTACACGTGGGCCGAGCCTCTGTGCCAGGACATGGTCTCCGCCATCGTGGACGCCGCGGACGACCTGGCCGACCGGTGCCTGAAGCTGGGTGATGCCCGGGGTGCGCTATGGGCGGTCGCGCGCGGCCTCGACGCGGCACGGGAGATGGAATGCCTGTGGCGGCACAAGTTCCGGGCACTGGCCATGCTCGGCCAGTTCGACGAGCTCGCGGCCGAAGTCCGGGAGCTGGACGCGCTCGTGCTGGACCTCGGAACCGCTGTGGAGGAGGCCACGGAAGAGCTGCTGCAAGAGTTGGAATCGTCCCACTGACCCGCCGCTGACTCGACTTCGGCCCGGGTTGGAATCCTGCACGGGGCACTGCACCTGTTCCCCGCAGCATTCCAACCCGGGCCGAAGTCTGTGCCGGCCAACCCTCCGGCGTCGCCGATTCCAACGCGTTCCACTCACCCCGCGGCGCACGCTCGCCGTTCCTGCGGAGCCCGGGTCAGCGCATCCGGCATGACTCGACTTGCCCGGGGGGGGTGGGTCAGCGCTGACCCGAACGCTGACCCACCGCTGACCCAAACGCTGACCCAGTTGGAAAATTGCAGGTCAGAGCGTTTTCCAACTGAACGATTCCAAGTCAGCGCAGATTCCAAGCACGTCCGGTTCCTCGCGCCGTGTCCCAGTCCGGATCATGGGTCATCGGCTGTCAGAAGTCTGGAACCGCTCCTCGAGGCTCGTCCGTGGTGGAGGGGCGGCGGCGCGGCGGACCCCCGTTGGAACGCCATGGGGTGCGGCCCGAACTTCGCTCAGGCGGCCGACGGCGGGGCTATTCCAACCGCGTTGGAACGCCCACCCGAGCGTTGGAATTCTCAGCCCTGGATCGTGCTCGACACGGCGGCGGCATCGCCACGCTTGATCTGACCGATGTACTTACGGACGGTCCCGACCGCGTATCCGGTCTTCTCAGCGAGCACCGGCGCGAGGGCGTTCGCGGACCGCTGCTGCTCCTGCGGCGACAGCGCCCGGTAGTGGTGCTCCACGAGAGCCGGCCCCATGAGAGGCGCCGCTGGCTCCTCCTCCCGCCCGTCACCGGAGCCGGGCACGTCCGCCTCGGCCGGCTCGCCGGGCTCAGGCTCCGGGAGTACGTCGCGCGTCTGCTCGGGGCTCTCGGCCGGGGCCGGGATCCTCACCTGTGCGGTGATCCGTGAGGTGCCGCCCGTCCGGTCGGCCGCCGTCCCGGCGTGGCTCCACGCACCGTCTTCCTCGAACAGGGCGCCGCCCTGGTCGAACTCGTCGGACTCGGGTGCCGGCTCTTCGTCGGGCGCCACGGCCGCCGAGGCGTGACCGGCATCCACACCCCGGGCGTCGTCGTCACGGTGCTCGCCACCGGACGGAAATGCCGAGCGGTCGTCGACACTCTCGTGCTCCAGCACGGCCTGCATATGGGCCCGGACGTCCGCCAGGATCGGTTCCAGCGGTTCCCCGGAAAGCGGGTCGCCCGTGGCAGGATCCACGACTCCGTAGTGGGCGAGGAAGCGGCTGAACTCGACCGCGTCGGGCAGCCGGCCGAACTGGGAGAGGTATCCCCGGGCCGCGTCCTGGTAGTCGACGTCAGGCAGCACCAGGTCGGCCCACTGGTCCTCCTGCTCCCCTGCGGCCACGGACTGCTCGTCCGTCACGGTCGGCTCGCCGGCCTCGATCTCCCGGGGCTCGGTGCCGGGTGAATCAACCGGTCGTCCGCCCTCGACAGCAACAGCCGCGGCCGTCGCCACCGGAGCACGGCCGGTGCCGTTCACCGGGCCGTCATCGGCTGCACGCTGGAGAGGCTCCGCCAGCAGCAGTGCGGGTTCGATGCCGGCGGCGGCCAGACCCGCGGGGCCGGTCTCGGCGAGCGGGACGCCGTACTTCGCGAGGCGCAGCGGCATCAGGGACTCGACGGGGGCGCGGCGGCGCCAGGTGCGGCCGTAGCGGGCCTGGAGGCGGGCCTGGTAGATCAGCCGGTCCTGTTCGAGCTTGATGACCTGCTCGTAGCTGCGCAGCTCCCACAGCTTCATCCGGCGCCAGAGGCGGAAGGTGGGGACGGGGGAGAGCAGCCACCGGGTGAGGCGGACGCCCTCCATGTGCTTGTCGGCGGTGATGTCCGCGATCCGGCCCACCGCGTGGCGGGCGGCCTCGACCGAGACGACGAAGAGAACGGGGATGACCGCGTGCATCCCGACACCGAGCGGGTCGGGCCAGGCGGCGGCACCGTTGAACGCGATCGTCGCGGCCGTCAGCAGCCAGGCGGTCTGGCGCAGCAGCGGGAACGGGATGCGCAGCCAGGTCAGCAGCAGGTCCAGCGCCAGCAGGACGCAGATGCCCGCGTCGATGCCGATCGGGAAGACCAACGAGAAGTCCCCGAACCCCTTGCTCAGGGCCAGCTCACGCACCGCCGCGTACGAACCGGCAAAGCCGATCGCAGCGATCAGAACCGCCCCGGCCACGACCAGACCGATCAGGACTCGGTGAGTGCGGGTCAGCTGCATCATCCGATCACACTCTCATGGGGCGTGATCGGCCTGTGGTGCTGCTGGCTGACGACCAGCAGATCGTCAGCGAACGGTGACCGGAAGCGGCCCTGTTCCTGTTCCTTCATCGCGCGTGAGCCATTCGTTGAGTAGTTCTGCATGCGATTCATAGCCATCTGGCTGCGCCGAATCGGTAGATGCCTGACTGGTCCGTTCGTAGCCCAGACACGAAGCCGCGTTCCTCTGCCAACTGGCTGGTCCAACCAAGCAAGGTCTCTCACTCCCTCACCAGTCACGAACACCGCCCCTGGCGACCGCCGGGGGCTTCGTCGTTCCTGGAGGTTCAGCATGCTCACCTACGACTGCCTTCCATCCTTCGAAAGCGACCTGAAACACCTCACACCTGAGCAGTGCGCTGCCTTCCGCCGCGTCGTCAGACGCGCCTTTGTTCCTGACCTGCGCGCAGGCCGATTCCGCGCCGGCCTCCGCGTGAAGCGCGTGCAGTGCGCCGAGGGCATCCTTGAACTCAGCTGGTCCATGGGGGCCGGTCCGGCGGGACGTGCTACGTGGGAGTACGGGCTTGCACGCCACCCTGGCTCTCGACACATCACCTGGCGCCGCATCGGCACCCACAGCATTCTCAAGCGCCCCTGACCCCGCCGATCGAGCCTGGGCCAGCGGGCCAGTGGCACCTCGTGCCCGTTGGCCCTGGGGGTAACCAGCCCTGCAGCACCGGTTGTTTCTTTCTCAGGGGCGAGGTGGCGCCTGGCTGGAATTTTCGTCAGGCGACACGTCTGCATGGTTTCCCTCACACCCCGTGACGCTACTAAGGTAGCGCCATGACTGCGCCTTACAGCCCCGAAGATCGTGAAAAGGTAGTTGCCAAACTGCCGACTCCTCTGCGCCGTGAACTCAAGGTGAGAGCAGCCGAGTTGGGCGTCGACATCCAGGACGCGGTGGCCGATGGGGTTATTGCCTGGATGAAGCTGAAGTCCCACCCAGTTGTCGACACCAGCAACGGCTCCTCCTTCGCCACGTACCTGCCCGCCGGGCTGTACGCGAAGCTGAAGGACACCAGCAAGACCAGCAAGATCTCCTACAACCAAGGGGTGGCCCAGGCGATCCGCTGCTGGCTGGACACCCACCCCTCCCCCCGTCCTGCTCCTCTGCGGACAACGGGCGCCCGACGTGTCGTGTTCGGAAACCAGAAGGGCGGCGTGGGTAAGACGTCGGTGTCGGCCGGTGTGGCTCAGGCCCTGGCTGAGACCAACAAGCGCACGCTGCTCATCGACTTCGATCCACAAGGTCACCTGACTCGACAGCTCGGCTACGCCATGCTCGAGATCGGGGCAGCCAGCCTGGCGAAGCACATGCTGGACGAAGCCGAAGGTGATCTTCGAGCTCTGCTCGTCCCCATAAAGGGTGGAGACTTTGAGGACCGCCTCTGGCTCCTGCCCGCGTGCAAGGACGCATTCCTACTGGACGCCAAGCTCGCCACAACCCGCGCGGTACGGATCAAGGAAACAGCCCTTGAGCGTGTACTTGAAGCGTTGGAGCAGGACTTCGACTACGTCATCGTCGACTGCCCTCCGAGCCTCGGCTACACGATGGACACCGCGCTCTATTACGGGCGTACCCGTGAGGGTGAGGAGTCGAGCCAGTCCGGCATCGTGATTCCGGTACAGGCAGAGGACACCTCCGGTGATGCGTACGACATGCTCGAAGAGCAGATCGATGACCTCTGCGAGGACCTGAAGATCGAGATTCAGACCCTCGGCTTCGTCGTCAACCTCTACGACGCACGCAATGGCTACATCGCGACGTCCTCTCTCGAATCCTGGCAGGCCATGAACGAGCCCGTGCTCGGCATCGTCCCTGAACTCAAGGAGCAGCGGGAGGCGGTTCGCCGCAAGGAGCCCTTGCTCGCCTACGAGCCGGACTGCGAGCAGGCAAACGTTCTCCGCTCGATCGCTCGGAGGATCCAGGGATGAGCATCAAGGACAAGGTTGGTGAGAGCTCGTCGTTCGGCCGCGCACGCAGCCGCAGCGAGCGTGGCCGGGCAAAGGCTCTGACCGAGGGCTCAATTCCGGCGTACGAGCTGGTCCGGCTTCCTCTCGATCAGGTCGCTGCCACTCCCCTCAACCCTCGGCGGAACTTCGGCTCCACAGAGGAGATGACGCGCTTCGGTGAGGAGCTTCGGGAGGCTCAGCTCGCCGCCTGTGTCGCCGTCACTCGCACTGCCTACCTGAAGCTGTGGCCTGATCACGAGAGCCAGATCGGCAGCAGCGCGCTTTACGTTCTCGTCAATGGTGAGCGCCGCTTCCGTAGCGCCGTCCATGTCGGGCTCGACAAACTCGACTTCGTGGTACGAGATGATCTCGCCGCGACTCGCGAGGACTTCGTCGACCATCTTCTGGCCGAGAACCTCGACCGTGAGGACTTTGACGTCATAGAGCGTGCCCGCGGGGTGGAGCAGCTTGTCAACATCTGCGCCGAGGACGGCGGCGAGCGGGGCTCGCGCATTCGTGCCGCCAAACGCCTTGGCAAGGATCGGTCTTGGGTGACCAATCAGCTCGCTCTGTTGACCCTGCCGGCGGAGATTCAAGTGCTGCTCAGTGCTGGCGAAGTCTCGGAGCGCGACGGCCGCGCCTTGGCGCGGACCCTCAAGGAAGACCCGAGCCAGGGTGCCGCGCAGCTCCTCGATCACCTCTCCAAAGCCAAGGAGGCGGCGGAACAGCGGAAGCAGGAGGAGCAGCGACTGCTTGCAGCGGGTCGTGAGGTTTTGGCTCAGGATCGGCCGGTGGAAACGTTGTCCGCGGACAACATCCCGCCTTCGGCCGGTGCGGAGGTCCCAGCAGCGGCGCCCGCATCGGAGGAGGAGGTGGAGGCGAGCACTGACTCCTTGTTGTTGTCCGCGGACAACAACAAGACTGCCTCGACATCCCAGGACGACACCACAAACAGGTCGACGGAACTGGAGACACCTCCCCCGCCGACTATTGCCAAGTCAGACGGTGTCCCTGAACCTCGTGAGGGACAGGTACGCCCAGAGCCGTCACAGGGGGTCGTCACCGGGGTCAGGTTCCCCTACGACAACGCCGTTCAGGCAGCTCAGTTCCTCCACGACCGGATGGACGACTCCCAGTTCCTGATCTTGGTAGACATCCTCAACAGGATGGCCGACGGGCGCCGAGCCCCGGCCAAGGTGACCGCAGACTAGAACTCGACTCTTGAAACAGCGAAGGCCCGGCTCTCGGAGAGAGCCGGGCCTTCGTTCTCCGTGCTGATCTACCTGCGGATGGGGTTGTCCTGTCTCAACGAAGATAGTCGCCCGCCTCGCGCTGACCTGCGCGGACTAAGTTGCATGAGACGGTTCTCGGGCAGTCGGCGTGCCCCAAGAGCAAGCACTACCCGACTCCGTCGACGTCACGGCTCTGCTGGGTGATGGTTGGCCACGCTATTGGCGTTCCTGCACGGGATGCGGGCAAGGAAGCTTGAGGACTATCAGCGTCCTGCTAACGGATGATGCAGGTGTGGAACATCTGGGTGTCCCCGTAGTTGTCCTTCATGTACACGATTGGCGACAGGCTGTTCATGCCCTGCGGGCAGGTACTGGACTGCGTCAGAACCGTGGTTCCGCTGAGGCCCGAAAGGTTCCCCGCTGGCCCCGGCTGCCCCTGCGCCCCAACCGCCCCTTGCGGCCCAGGATCGCCCCGCTCCCCCTTCGCTGGCATCACCAGCACAGCCCCGGCAAGCGTCAAAGCTGAACCCACTACGGCACCTATCAGCGCCATCAGCGGGCCGTACGCCCGGCGAGTCGTCATCATGCGCCGCATCTTAAGACGCACTAGTCCCGCGCAGTATCGACGCATACGTCTCGTCTCGATCACGAACGTGCAGCCTCTCAGCACCCCCAATGCGATCACCCGCACGACTGACTTCACTGCGACAGATGTCCTGTCTCAACGAAGTCAGTCGATGGCGATCTGCTGACCCGGAGCGACTGACTTCGTTGAGACACCAGTGCACGGAGCGCGCTCGAAATCCCCTCCCACCGGCCTGCGTCGACTGGGTTCGTTGAAACGAATCGTCGTCGACTCGGTTCGTTGAGACAGGACTGGGGTGCCTTCGGATCCAGAAGGTTCGTGAACGCTTGCTGAAACTTGTTGTCCGCGGACAACAAGTTGCTCGCTGCTGGCACAGAGCCCAAGGGCGGCTCCCGTTGGCTGTCCCGTCTCAGGGAACCGAGTCGGAGCCGATCCGTCTCAACGAACCCAGGCGTCGCAGGCCGGGGGTCAGCACGCGCTCGTCCCGTCTCTACAGGGCCGTCTCAGCGAAGTTAGTCGCCCCAGGTCGGGGGCCTGTCGTCGACTGGGTTCGTTGAGACGGGACAGACGGGTCACCCGGGCAGAGGGGGCGGCTGCTTTGTTGTCCGCGGACAACAAAGAGCCATCCGGGCCCTGCCAACAGCGAGCGGCAGACGGAAGTCCGGAGCGCCGCACATCATGGCCCCTGCAGCAGCCGAAGGCGACGGGACCATCTAGAAGCCGACGCGCTCGATCCCTTCCTTGGTTTTCTGGGTGTCTACCGCTCCGCAGCCGTGCCGATGGGGGTCATCGCCTGGTTTTGGAATCGCACGCAGTCGAGCGTGAACGACAGCGGGTGTCAGGTGCCGAGGTCGGGTGGGATGTCGCCGCCGCAGAGCCAGCAGAGCCGGCGCATTGCGCAGATGGTGGCGATAAGGCGGCGGTAGGGGCGCCTGTTGCCGACCCGGGCGCCACTTCCTGCGGTTACTTCGTGGGTACGGTCCACTCGGCTGTGGTGACGGGGTTGCCGTAGGTGTAGATCACGGAGGCGGGTCGGTCGTCGTCGGGGACTGGGTAGACGACGTAGCCGCGGATGCACTTGCCGGCGGTGAGGGTGGCCTCGACCGGGTAGTGGGGGCGGGGAAAGTCGTCGTAAATGCTGCTGGACGCTTCGACGCGGCCGCCGTCGTCGTAGGCGAGGACCCAGGGCGAGGACGAGGTGGGGAAGGTGCCCTTGCTGCTGCACACCTTGAGTTCAAGGGCGGCCCACTCGTATCCGGCGGCGCCGACCTCGTCGTCAGCATCGCCGGCGCTCTTGACGCCTTGCTTGTAGCTGAGGACCGAGCTGGTGCCGGAGATGTCGTTGGCGACGTCTTCCCAGTGGAGGACATCGCCGAGGGCCATGGCGGTGGGCGTGGGTTCGGGGGCCGGAGCGGAGGGTGACGGCGCGGTCTTGGTCTCAGTGGTGGGGGCGGCGGTGGGCTTGTCGTCGTCGCCTCCCCCGCATGCGGTGAGGGCTGCGAGGAGCAGGCCGGCCGCGAGGGCGGCGGTGGTGCGGGTGTTCATGGTCCCCCCTGGGACGTGCTGGTGAGGGGGACATCATCTGCTGTGTGGCAGGGGTGTGGGGCGGTTTGGTCGGTCTGTGACGTGGAAGAGCCCCAGCGGCCCCACGGTGGGCTCGATGCTGGGGCTTAGTCTCGGCCGGTCGGCAGGGGTACCGCGCCTGCTCGATGGACCTCTAGAGCTTCGGCGCTCTGACCGAAGCGGCTCATGCGTCCGGGCTTGCCGGACGGGCCAATGATGCAGACGAAGCCGTCGGAACGCAAGCAGTTGAGACAGGGGGTGTATGGGGCGCTTAGCGTGCCGTCGTGAGTTCAGTGAACTGGGGCGATGCCCCGACATGGATAGCCGCGGTATTCGCGGGAGGCGCGGCCTGGTTCGCCTACCTGACGATCAGGAGCCAACGGCAACAGATTCAGGAGCAGCGGGTGTTCATCGGGGAGCAATCGGCGACCCTGTCCCTGGAGCGGGCAGAGCTGCGGGCCGCTGCGGAGGACCGGAAATGGGCCCAGGCGAAGCGGGTCACCATGACGTACCGAACTGGCGGCTTCATTGACCGCGACCGGGACGGAAATGCCATCGGGTACGACCGGTGGGTGGTGGAGGTGACCAATGGCAGCGATGACGTGGTGACGGATGTTTTGGTCCGCTTCGGGGATACGTACAACGCCGTGAGCGCAGTTGACGTTGGCGATCGGCGCCTGCCTGACCAGGGACGTCGGGGCGTGCCTGTGGACGTCATTGGCCCAGGGCGGCAGGTGGTCTTCGAGTCTCCTCGCTGGAACGAGACCACTGTGGACAACAACCGCCCTGTGGCCTGGTTCACGGACGCCGCAGGTGTGACCTGGGTCCTGGGCCGCGACGGTGTGTTGAAGCCGGAGGAGGGGCAGAGCGGCGGCTGAGCGCTGCTACCAGGGGCCGGAGCAGCCGGCGCAGCGGCGCGCGTAGTCGATGAAGTCGGGGTCGTGGGCGTTGTGGGGCCAGCCGGTGTCGTACCGGTGCATGCGGAGGTTGTGCTGGGTGCAGAGGGGTCCGCGAATGAAGCCGTGAGTGTGGCAGTGGTCCCAGACCATGGTGTTCACGGCGGCCAGGGTGCTCGGGGTGCAGCGGTCGCCTTCGCGGGCGAGGGCGCAGGGGTGGGTACGGGCGGGTTCGCGGCGGCGCTCGGTTGGCTTGTAGATCACGCGCCACGGGGTGGGGCCAATGGGGTACGGCATTGTGTTCTCCATGGGCGGGGCCCCTCCGACGGTGCTCGGCCGGGCCCCGCGGGGGGCGTGGTGATGCGGTTGCCACGGCATCCGCTGAGTCTGGGGCTCACGCAGTAGGGGCGGGCCCTGTAAGCGCGGCTACGCCCGAGACGCCAGAGCTTTCCCGTTCCACCCAGCGGTCGACCCATGGAGGCACCGCCCGGTGCAGCAGTCGCTGCGCGGCGTAGAGCGCAGGGCTGTCTTCTTGAATCTGTGACAGGCGCTCACCGCGGCGATGGATCGCGCGTACCTGCAGCCTGCCCGGCCACTCGGCCGACCCAGTTGCGAAGATCGTGCATTGGTCGCTGAAACCGGGTGGGAGGTGGCAGTTGCAGTGCTCCTCCCTGGTGGTCAGCGGCATCCCCCAGCCGGGCGCCGAGAGCAGTGCCATGAGCCGGCGATGACCGGTGCGGTTCTGGCCCTCCGCGAAAGTTGGATCGATGATCCAGTGTTCACCGCCGGCTCGCTCTAGATCGCCGATCCAACCGGTTACGGCCAGCGGGATGCCAAGGGTGCGAATCAATCCGACTCTGCGCAGGAGCCCGCTTGCCATCCAGGCTGATGCCTCTGTCATTGCCCCCCGTCCTCGCCGTGCAGCGGTCCGAGATCGACTCTCGGCGGGGTGTCGTTGATCCGGGAGAGCGCGGTGACATGACGTCATGCCAAGTGCAGCCAAGCGCAGGTCCTGGTATCTGACTGCCTTCATCCACTCGTTCGCGTCCAGACCCAGCAGGGTGACGGACGCGGAGGTACCCAGCATGCGCAGTACGACCAGGCCGTCCTCCACGTGGGGTCGGACTCCAGGGATTCCCATGACATCGCCGTGCCCGTCCGTCCGCGGCAGCAGTACTTCCGCCAGGTCCAGCACCTGAGTCTCTTCGTGGTAGCGCCGCGCGGCCGGGTCCGGACCGAAGCGAATCCGAAGTTGATCGGGGCGTGGGTCGACGTACTCAATGCCCCAGGGGTGAATCGTGCTGATGTGACGCCAGGCCAGCGCGCGCATGACTTGTGCTTCGAGGAGGAGTTGATCCGTCTTCGGCTGCTGAATCAGCGGGGCGCCGGGTGGGGCTGCCATGACCCGCCGGAGAGCGGATTGCCAGGGGAGCCCGGTGTAGAGGCGCAGCAGTTCGGCGCGGCGTGCGATGGCGGTGGTCTTCATAGCTCGGGCCCTTTCGGTGCCGCGGAGCTGTCCCGACACAGCTTGCGGCAGGGAGCCACGAGGAAGGTTTGTCCATGATGCGGTGCCGGCCGTGTTGGCTTCTCCACGTAGTGCTCGATGTCGGGTCGGGCGCGTGGCATGGAGGCCGCAGGCCCCACAGCCCGGGAGTAGACCACATCGGCCGATTGGGAGCTATCGACACGCTGCCTGGATGAGTGGACTCCACTCGTATGCGGACAGCGGTGTCCCGTCTCAACGAACCCAGTCGACGACAGGCCCCCGACCTGGGGCGACTAACTTCGCTGAGACGGCCCTGTAGAGACCGGGCGAGCGCGTGCCGGCCTCCGGCCTGCGACGACTGGGTTCGTTGAGACGGATCGGCTCCGACTCAGTTCCCTGAGACGGGACAGCTGCGACGGGGTCGGTAGCCAGTGGGGGGTCTCGGCTACCCCGGCCGTGCTCTGCCTCCCATCCTCCGAACGCAGAACAGCGGCCTTGCCGCCCAGACTCGGTGTCTGGGCGGCAAGGCCGCTGCTTCGTGATCGGAGTCGCAGGTTGGCTCCGTGTCGAGCCTGACGGCGGTCCTACTCGCCGGTGGCCTGGCGCTGCTCGAATGTGTTGATCAGGTCGCCGAGCGCGCTCGGGTCGACTGCTGTGCCGACCCAGACGCCGGCCTCGGTCCATACCGGGACCTCACCGGAGTTCTCCGAGTCGAGCCAGCAGAGATACGGCCCGTATCGCTCGATGACGACGGTGGACACAGCGCCCGGGTCGGTCAGCCGGGGCGCGATCTCCAGGACGGCGAGCGTACGGACGGCCAGCCACATGGGCTCGTTCGGTGTGCGGGGGAGCCGCAGGTCTCCGGTGATGCGGAGCTTGTCGCCGGGGACCAGGTCGTGCATGACCGCGTGCGCCATCTGCGGGTCGGTGACCGCGCACGGCAGGATCGTCTCGTCCACCAGGGAGTCGGTCGGGGAGACGATGAGGCGAAACCGTACCCGCGACTCGTGTTGCTCGTCGGGCTCGGCCTCTTCGTCCATGAAGCCGACGAGGGCTATCGCATCAGTGGGGGGGGCATGGTCAGCTCTCCTCGCGGGTCGGCGTCCGGTGGGCGGCGTCGTATGCCTCCACCACGGTCTTGGGCACCATGCCGGCGTCGGCGACCTTGTAGCCGTTCGCGCGCGCCCACTTCCTGATCGCGGCGAGCTCCTCCCTGGTGCGGCCGCTGCCCAGGCCGGAGCGGTGCGACGACGTCGGGGAGGTCGTGGGCGTCGTGGTCGCGCGGGGGCCGGTCTTCAGCGTGTGCAGTACCGCCTGTGCCTTCTCCAGTTCGGCCTTGGCCTTGGCCACCTGCGCTTCGGCTTCACGTTGCGCGGCCTCTTGGTGGTGCCGTCCGGTCAGGTCGGTCAGGTCGGCGGTGATGCGGGCGGCCCGGCGGCGTACGGAGGCGGCCGGGTGTGAAGCGGCCCAGGCGAGCAGCTGTTCCACGTCGATGGTCTCGGCTGCGGGCGGGGTGAGGTGCGTACGGGGCTGGTCGAGGATGACGTCGCGGAGGCGAGCATCGCTCAGCCCGCTTGCCTCGCGGCTGGTCTGTGCGGTCGTGCCGCTGGTGTGGCGGACGGCGGCATCGCGCGCGGACGGTGCGGGGGGAGAGGTGGGATGTGTCATGGCGGGTGCGTCTCCGGTGTCGGGAATGAGGGGGAGCAGGGCGGTGAGGTTGTCGTCGTCGCTGGGCAGGCCGGTCATGTTCAGGAGGAGGACGAGATCCTCGTTGCTGGTCGCGTGGCGGGCGATGGTGCGTGTGGCGGCGGCTCGCTGGTCGTCGGTGTTGGGGTTCAGGGGCAGGCCCTCGGCGTCGAGGGCCTGCTGCCAGTCGGCGAACATCACGCGGCCACCGGCGTGGTCAGCGCGGCCTGGAGAACTGCGCGGTTCTGTGCCTGGCGGGCCGGGGTCATCGGCTCGCACCACGGCTCGTACGGCTCGGGCCGGGTCGGGATTAGCTCCAGCTCCAGCCGGGCCAGGGCCTGGTCGCGGACGGCCGGCGGGGCGAGGCGGGCGGCGTGCTGTCGTTCGCGCCGGCGGCGGTCCCGCTCGGCGAGGACGCCGACCCAGTCGGGGCCGAGCCGGGCAGCGAGTTGGTTGCGGAGCCGGGTGCGTGCGCGCTTGGTGGTCGCTGCCCACACGCCGGTCGGGGTCAAATCCGGGTTGGCCAGGGCCCACTTCAGGCAGTCGGTGACGACTGGGCAGGCGGAGCAGGCGCGCCGGGCGTGTGCCAGGGCCTTTTCCCGGGCGCGCGGGTCCTCGGCCGTGTCGACGTCCTCGATGGCGAAGAGTGCCGGGTCGGTGCGGCAGCTCAGGGGCTGATCCGAGGTGGGAAAGGGGATCCGGTCGTCGGCCGGGGTGGCCGGCTGAGTGGCAGCGGAGCGGGAACCGGGCATGAGAAGCCTCCATGCTGGAGCGAGACAGAGAGGTCAGGCGTGGTCGGTGCTGTGGCGGCGTCCGGCCGCCTGGGTGTCCGAGGCGAACCGGCCGGTGCGGGCCTCGGCCGGGTTGGCGGCGATCCAGGCCTCGGCGCAGGTCTTGTGAACGGGCTCGTCCGCGTGGGAGCGCAGCGGTGTAAGGCCGTTGCACAGGGTGCAGGGCAGGGCGCGGTGGTCGTAGTGCCGGCCGTCACGCCAGTCGAGCAGGCCGCCGGGGAGCGGGATCCGGCCCGGCTCCCACGACGGCTGCTTGGAGCGGGTACGGCTCACGGCCGCAGGTGCGGCAGCTGCTGGAGGACCTGGTCGACGAGATCCTCCGTGGGGCGCCAGGGTCCGAGCTGTCCGCGTGCCGGGATCGGCAGGGCGAGCTCCTGGACGTCGTCGAGCACCACGTGCCAGGCCCCGGGGTGAGCCCAAGCGGAACAGGGCGGCGTGCCTTCGGGGTCCTGGTGGCAGTCGACGATTCGGGCAACGCCGACGACGGCACCGGTGACCAGCTCGCGGTCGCGGACCGTGCGGGCGACCAGGGGGTCGCGGAGGGCGGGGCGGTCGATGGTCTTGCTGGTGTGGAGCAGGACCCAGCCGGTCCTCCAGCGGGCGGACCGGTTCTCAACGGTCTTGGCGCCGGCCAGGATGCAGGCCGCGTAGGGCTGCCGGATGCTGATGCCGCGGACCTCGTCGAGCGTCGGCTTCGAGGGGGTGGTCATGCCGCTCGCCCCCGCAGGGCGGTGCCGGGCCGGCCGGAGCGACGGCCGTTGACGGACGGTGCGGCGGCGTGGTCGGGGCGGGCGTGGACGATGCGGCCGGTGTGCTTGCCCTCGTACATGGCGGCGTCGGCCGCGCGCATCAGGGTTCGCAGGTCGGTGGCTTTGACGGCTGCGGGGGTGGCGGCGCCCAGCGAGACGGCCAGGGGCAGCAGCCCGTCGTCGTGCTGGAACGGGCGCGACATGAGGTGGGTGAGGTGCTCCAGGCGCAGGTCCTGGTGGCGGGGCTCGATGCGGGTGAGGACGGCGAACTCGTCGCCGCCGAGCCTGCCGACGACGCCGCGCGGTCCGGCCCAGTCGGTCAGCCGGGCGCCAATCGCGGCGAGCGCGGCATCGCCCGCCGAGTGCCCGTAGTTGTCGTTGATCTGCTTGAAGTCGTCGGCGTCTGCGAGGACCAGGGCGACGTCGCCGGGGTGGCGGTCCAGGAGGCGTTGCGCGCGGGTGGTGAATGCTTCGCGGCGCCAGGCGGTGGTGAGGGGGTCTCGGTTGGCCTGGGTGAGGCGGTGGTGCAGGACGGTGCTGTGCAGAGTCCATCCGGCCAGAGGAAGGGCCATGGCCGTGATGCGGAGAGCCTTACGCGGTAACAGGGCGGCAGTCATACTGGTTCTTCCTTCTCGTCTCGTGCACGGGTTGGAGAGCCCGGGGCCGCTGTCTTCAGCAACGGCCCCGGGCGCCTTGCGTTTTCGGGGTGGATCAGCGGCCGGCGCGACGCCGGGTGTCGGCGAGGATGGCGTTCTGGTCGGGGTGCGCGGCGACGGCCGCGGTGAGGGCGTGCCACCAGTTGTCCGCGTACTTCTGGCGGCCCTTCAGCTCTCGCATCCGGCGTTTCAGTCGGGCGTGCTGGGTGGTGAGGGTGTCGCACAGGCATTCCGCCTCGGGGTCCTGGACGCGGGCCATGCAGCCGGGGGAGAGGCAGAGGGTGCCGTCCGGGTCGAGGAACCAGGAACAGCCCGTGGGAACGGTGTCAGGAGTCGTCTCGACGGGGTTGTCGCGCGAGCCGGTGCCGGTGTTGCTCATCGGCTGCCTTCGGGTGTGCGCTCGGGGCGAGGGTGGTCGCCGGTGGCGTCGAGGTGGTCGAGGGCGCGTTGGAGCAGGGGTAGGTGGGCGGTGTAGAGGGTGCGTCCGGCGGCGGTGATCGCGGTGGTGAGCTGGGTGAGGCTGCCGGCGGGCCACCAGTTGGCTTCGAGGGCGTCGTCGGATCCGATGGCGGTGACGGTGGTGGGCAGTTGGTAGAGCGCGCTGGTGGACGCGACCCAGGCGCGGTCGGTGTTACGCCAGTCGTTCACGACGCCGCGGCTGAGGATGATCGGGTGGTGGCCGGCCAGGTCTACTCCGGTCTCCTCGCGGAGTTCGCGGACGAGGGCTTCGGGGGCGGTCTCGCCGGCGTCGACCATCCCGCCGGGGATCGCCTCCGCGAGGATGTCATCGCGGGTGATCAGCAGCACGTGGCGCTGGGGGCCGGTCCCCGCGATGACGATCGGGTCGGCGGCCGCGTTCTCTCCCCATGCGGCGAGGTTGCGGCCGGTTCGGCCGGTACGGCCGTGCGGGTGCAGCGGTAGGCCGTGCTCGTCGAGGCGGAACGGTACGAGGGCGGCGGCCTGGCGCCGGGGCCAGTCGGTCACGGCGGCCGGTGTGGGGGCGGGCTCGGCCCAGTCGGGCACATGGCGGGCCAGGTTCTCGGGCAGCAGTTCAGGCGGCGTGATGTCGACCGGCGCGTAGGACGGCCAGTCCACCGACCAGCTGCGCAGGCCGGGAGGGACGGTTTCGGTGCTCGGGCTCATCTGCTTGTCTCCTGGTCTGGAAGAGGCGGTGGTCGTACACCGGAAGGGCTACGTTATGTTCCTGTGACTTTTCACGGCGTGAATTTCTGCGACATCACCCACTGGGCGTCGACGCGGTGGACCGGACCCTGAAACACGGGCCAAACACCCGAGGCGAGGGCTCTCGACCGAAATCCGCCCGGAGCGCAGGAGCGCGCACAGCGAAGTAATGGACACCGTGTCCATTTCGTGGCGGCGGGTATCCGTCTCCTCGTAGCTCGGCGCCACCGTCCCCGGCCGGAGGCCGGCCGGGGACGGTGCACGGGGGGACTCCCGGTGGCCGTTATGTGTGCACCGGTCGGCGGCGCAGCCATGCCCCGATCCGGTAGCGCAGCGGCCGAGGCTCCGGCTTGATGGCTTCGGCCAGCAGTTGCTCCAGCCGGGCCATGTGCTCCTCGGCAAACCATCGGGGCTCGTAGTCCGCCCCGCGGCACACCTGACAGAGATGGGGGTGGTCCGCGAACTCCATCTCGGGTGGGCAGCCGATGTCCCGGCAGGTCGGCAGGGTGGGGTCTTCTCCGATCCCGGAGCAGTACGGGCAGCGGGTGAACCGGTGGTCGACCGGTGCCCCGTGATGGAGGTCGGACTGGAGCTGGGCCAGGCCGCGGGTGCCGAGTTCGCGCAGCAGGGCGTCGGCGGCGAGGACCTGGCGGTCGATGCCGGTGTGGTGGTGGTCGGCCATCATCTGTACGGCGGTGCACCAGGCGAGACTGGATCGGTCGACCGGGACGGTGAAGGTGCCGGCCCATGGGTCGGCGGGGTCGACGGCAGGGGGTGGCGGGGTCGGCGCGGTCAGTGGAATTCCCAACGCGGTGAGCTGGGCGGTGACTTCGGCGATGCGGTGGGCGAACTGGTTGAAGACGGTGGTGGGCATCGGCCCTCCTCATGAACGGGCCGCCGGGACCACCACGGTCCCGGCGGCCGCGGCCGGACGGGTGGGATCAGCGGTCGGCCAGTGCGTCGGGCCGGGGGAGGGTGAAGGTGTCGAGTTCGGTCCCGAGCAGGAGCTCGCGGATCGACCGCTCGTACTTTCCGTTACGGATGCGGTCGAACATGAGCTGGCCGGCGGCCAGGCAGCGGGCCCGCAGCAGGATCGCGGCGAGGGCGTGCGGGGCGACAGCGGCTTCGGTCGCGGCCCGGGTGGCGGCGTCTGCGGCGAGGGTGGTGGCCGTCCGGAGTGCGGCCTCGCGGCGGGAGTACCGCGCCCGGTACCTTGCCCAGCCGGTCAGGGCACGGGATTCATGCACCCGCGCCTCCCACGCCTTGTACGTACGGTGGGTGCCGTCCGGGTCGGCGGCCCACTGGTCGGCCCACTGCCGGACGAGGTCGGGCAGCTGGGTGAGAACGGACATGGCCTGCTTGCCGCGGTGTCCGAACGCGTGCCACGGCTCGGTCTCCTCGACCACTCGCAGCTGGTGGCAGAGCACCCAGTACGAGTACCCGCCCCAGGTGCCGGTCTCCCCGAGCGGTTCGACGACCCACAGCCGCGCCGGCCACTCGACGCGCTCCAGGAGCTCGCCGGGACGGGTGTAGGTCCGGAAGTAGCTGAAGTGGGTTTCGTCGTACCAGGGTTTGCCGGGGGTGGGGTGGTCGACGATCTGGCCGATGTGGTCGGCGAGGTTGACGGTCGGGACGGGGTCCGTGGTCATGCAGCTGCTCGTCGGCGGGACGGTGCCGTCGGGGCGGGTCGCCATGTAGTGGGTGACGGGCCGTGTATTGCGTGCCATGGGGATTCCTCCAGGTCAGGTCTGTCGGCCTCGGCCGGTGCGGCCGGGGGCGGGTCGTTCAGAACGGGGGTTCTTCCGGCCGGGCCGGGGCGGGCAGGAGCCGGACTCGCAGCTCGGGCCGGGTCGCCCAGCAACTGCACGACTCCATCTCCGGGTTCGCGCCGCCGGTCCACCAGCCGCCCGCGCCGTAGCAGTCAGGGCAGGAGCGGCGGGGCTGAGGCTGGAACTCGATGTGGTGCCGGTCGGCGTGGACCTCGAGGTGGCCGGCCCCGAGCGCGGCGGCGGCGGCCGTCGCCGCAGCGAGCGGAACGGCGGCGGCCAGCAGCAGGACGCCGCACAGGTTACGGGCGGTCACTTCAGCGGGATGGCCCGGCAGGCAGCGGCGTGGCTGTTGGCCGCCGGCCGGATGGTGAACAGGAAGTCCCCCTCGGTCAGCTGGGAGGATTCTCCACAGCCGTGGCAGTCGTAGTGGTTCTGGTTGGAGTACTCGCCGGGGCCGGTGACGTCCACGTACGAGCCGCCGACCGTGATGCACCTGATCAGCAGGTTCTTGGGCCGGTCCGGCTCGGTGAAGGCGGTAGGGGTGGTGGTGCTCATGGGCTGGTGTCCTCTCGGATCAGGCGGCCAGCGGGCACTTGGCCGGGGGAGCGATGTAGGAGGCGGGGTCGGCGGGCGTGCCGTCGTGGCACTCCAGGCAGGTCTTCAGCGAGGTCGGGAGCACGTGGTGGTAGCGGCGGCCGCACTGAGTGCAGGTCTGCCGGGCGGCCATCGCCCGGTCCAGCGCCAGTTCCTGGGCGAGCGTCGGAATGCGCTTGGGCCTGGCGAGGTCGAGGCGGTAGAGCCACGCCCAGCGCCGTCCGCCCCGGCACCGGAGGCGGGCCACGGGCTCGTGGCCGCCGGGGCTGAGGTTCAGCGCCCGCAACTGCCGTCGCGTGGCGAGCCCTTCGGCCGGGGCGGGGCCGGTACCGCGCGCGGCGGCACGTATGGCTGCGGCGCCGGGGGCCTGGTTGTTGCCGAACTCGGGGAAGGTGCCGTCGTCGTAGATGTCGGTCACCGAGTCCACCGGCTGCCCGGCACGCGCGCCGTCGGCGGCGCGGCTCACCGGCCGTCGCCTTCCGTCGGCTGTCGGTCGGCAAGGGCCAGGAGCTCCACGGCCAGGTCGGGCGCGGACAGGATGGTGCGCAGGATCGAGGTGATCCCGTCGCGCTCGATGGGGTTCAGCCGGTCCCACACGGCGTGGGCGTCGCCATGGGCGCCGACGACCTTGAGGTAGTCGGCCTCGGTAGTGGCGGTGTACTGGGTGCCGCACCGCCCGCACCTGAAGACGGCCTGGTCCCAGCCGCACTCGGGAGCCTTGGCGCTCATTCGCTGATCGCCTCCATGGCCTGCGCCTCAACGTCGGCCCGGCCCTCGGGGTTGCCGTCCCAGCTCCGGTAGTGGTCTTCGGCCTCCTCGTCGGGGCCGCCGTGGACGGTGCACACGGTGTCCGGGTGCGGCCGGCGGCTGGTGTGCGCGATGAGCAGGTCGGTCACCGAGTGCGCGGGCTGCCAGGCACGCGCGTCGCACTCGTCGTCGTACGGGCAGCGCACGAGCAGGTCGAACCCGACGTCGCCCTCGCCGTCGACGTCGGTGCGCAGGGCGAGTACGAGCCGGTCCTGGCCGAGGCGGATCTCGCCGACGCGGTCGCCGCCCGCCAGGTCGCTGTTGTGGTGCCAGGTCCACAGCGGCAGCACGTCGGCGCCGAAGACGCGGCGCACCAGCAGCAGGTCGCCCAGGCCGTTGCCGCCGTCCCAGCCCAGTTCGCGGCGGCGGGTGTCGCTGGCCCGCTTGAGGAGCGGCTCCAGGCGGTGGATGCTGTCGGCGGAGACGACGTGGTCGAAGCCCTCGCCGTGCAGCTGCGGGAAGGCGGCGACGGCGACGGCGTGCTGGCGGCGTACGACGTCCTCGGGTACGGCGCGGTCCGGGGTGCGGTCGGTCTGGCGCCCCACGCAGACGTCGGCCGGGGTCGCCACGAGCAGCGCGACGACGGGGACGTTGTGGGCGCGGGCGGTGTCGATCAGGCCCTTGCGGACGCGGGCGTCGGTGTTCGTGTCGCTGATGACCGTGGTGAGTCGGCGGGCCATGCGCGCTGTGAGGGCGGCGTGCATGACGGTGACTGCGGCCTGGGTCGCGGCCTGGTCGCCGGCCTGGTCGGAGACCATCGCCCGGAAGGCGTCGAGCTCCAGGATCTGGGTGGTGGGCCAGCTGCTCGCCAGCGTCGTCTTGCCGCTGCCGCTCGGGCCGATCATCACGATGAGCGCCGGTTCGGGGATCGTCGTGTCGAGCGGCTGCACGGTGCCGGTGACGGTGGTCTTCATGCGTGCTCTCCTTGTGGCTGGAAGGTGGAGTTGTCCGGGTACGGGCACATGTCGGTGGCGTCAAGGAGCTCGCCCGGTGGGGCGTCACCGACGCCAGGTGCGGGGGAGCGGGATGAAGGGACGGGGTGCGCGGGGGCCGGGCAGGTGCGGGCGGGGCCGGCCGGTCCGGCGACGCGGTCGAGGGATGGGCACGGTTTTCTCCAGCAGGTGTGGTGGCGGGCAGTGCTGCGCCCCGGTGGCCGGGAGGGCCGTCGGGGCGCGGGTTGGTTAGGGCCGGTGAGCCTGCCCGGTCACCGGAGCCGGCCGCCCCTCGGGGGAGGGGTGGTGGTGCCGGTGTCCGGGCGGGTCGACCGGATCAGTTGGTTGAGGTGGGGGTGTCCGGCGGAGGCGGTGGACGTCGGGGACTGCGGTCAGGCGGCCTCTTCGCCGGTCGGCTCCGGCCGGGGGCCCAGGGCCACCTTCGAGGTCTTTCCTTCCTTGACGCGGTGGATCTGCCCCTTCTTCTCCAGCTTGTTCAGCACGTTCGCGAAGGTCGACTCCGCGACCTTGCAGGCGGTTTGCAGCTGGCCTCGTTCCACGTAGTCGATGTCGTCGGGGTCGATCTCGTCGCCCTGGCCGAGCATGTCGACGTACATGGGGTCGGACTCGTCGCGGAGGGCGGCCAGGACCTTCTCCTCCGATGTCAGCTCCTTGGCCTTCGGGAGGTCGACCCCGGCGAACGACGTACCGGCCTCGCCGGTGCCGCCTTCGCCGTCCGTCTCCTCGAAGCCGGGGATGGGCGTCATGGCCAGCTCCTCCATGAGCGCCTCGTCGCCCCACCAGGGCACGTCGACCGGGGCCAGGATGTTCTCGGGCCGGATGTGCTCGGTGGCGTCTTCGAGGGTGCCGATGCGCATCATGCCCGCGCGGCCGCCCGGCGCGGCGACGTAGCCGAGGCCGAAGGTGCGGCGCGGGTCGTTCTCCTTGATGGTCGGGTCGTAGACCAGCGCGTCGTCCTCCTCCACCCACACGGGCGGGATGAGTGAGGGGTCGATCCCCTCGAAGCCGGGGGGAAGGTCGCCGAGGTTCACCTGGTCGCTGTCGGTGCGCAGGATGATCCAGGTGCCGCCGGCCAGGAGGTTGGCGCGGATGGCCTGCTCGCCGCCCAACTGGTCCAGGTTGACGGTCTGGTTGATCAGGACCCAGGGCATGCCCATGGAGCGGGTCAGGGAGGCGCCGTCCTTGACGATCTTCACCGCTTCCTTGCGGTTCGGTGCGCCCGGGGCGAGCAGCTGGGCGGCCTCGTCCAGGATCGTGGCGCAGTACGGCCGCATCGCGGACGGGATGAAGTTCTTCAGCTCCAGGCGGGCGGCCTCTTCGATGCGGTGCTGGAGGGCCCACCAGGACAGCCGAATGGCTCCCATGGCGCCGGCCTGGGTCAGGCCGCTGTAGGCGGCCATCTTCGGGATCGCGGGGTTGGACGCGCCCTTGGGGTCGCCGTAGATCTGGGCCATGCGGTTGGCGTGGTACGCCAGGCTGATCATCTGGCCCGTGCCGCCCTTGCCGGAGCCGGTGGTACCGGCGATCACGACGTGGAGGGCGCCCAGCTTCTCGTCGAACAGCTGAATCCGTGCAGGAAACCCGGAGACGATCTTCCCGATGTTGACCCAGCCGCCCGGGGTGGCCACCAGCGAGTCCAGGCCCTGGAAGTCGTGGCCGGCCTCCAGCGGGTTGTGGTCCATGACGCGGACGATCGCGCGGCGCGGGTTGCGCTGTCCCGGCTCGTAGGAGACGAGGTCGATGGAGCGGCGGAGCGCTCCGGCCAGCTCCCCGAGGTTGACCGCGCGGGGGAGTGCGTCCAGATCGTCGTCGGCCACCACGCGCGCCACCTGGCCACCCGTGTTCGGGTCGTCGCTGACCTCTTCCAGGTGGGTCTTGGGCAGAACCCTGGCCTGGACGCGCTTCCAGGCGCCCTGGAGGGTGGAGGGGTCCAGCTCCGGGCGCTGGATGTACCAGACGGTGATGTGCGCTTCCCCGGAGTGCGCCCCGTACTTCAGGGTGATGTCGTCGACCGGGCGGCCGAAGAGGCTGGAGACGGCCTCCTTGGAGACGTTCACGGAGTCACCCAGGGCGGCGGTGATCCGTCCTTCCCAGCGGTCGGCGTAGATCACGACATCGGACAGGACCTGGTTCTTGTGCCGTCCGTTCTTAGCGTCGCTGATCACGCGCCCCCAGGCCGCGATCATCTTGTCGGCCAGGGAAACCGGGCCCGGGGTGCCGCTGTTGGCAGGGGTGGTCTGGACCGTCGGCTGTGCCTGCTCCACCTCGATCTGCTGCCTGCCGAAGACGCGGCGCAGGCGCCAGCCGGTGAAGACGACTGCGGCCCACCAGCCCAGCGACAGGATCCCGGGAACGGTGGTCGGCTCGAAGGCGCCGGCCATCAGGGCGTCGGACGCCTCGGCACCGCCCAACTGGCCCAGGGCCAGGCCCATGCCCGTGGTGATCGTGGAGATCCCCATGGTGTCGCGGTGCGCCCGCGCGATATCGATCCCGGGGAGCTGGTTGGCCCAGCGGCCCAGGCGGTTCATGTAGTTGGCGCCGGCGAACGTCGCACCGGCCAGGAATCCGGCCCCGGCGTAGGCCGCCGCGTTCGGGTCCAGGTGGGGAGCCAGGATGCCCACCCCGACGGGGAGCACGACCTGGAGGGCCGCGGCGGCGCGCTCCGCCGGCTCCGCGTTCGGCACGGTCTTGGTGAGGGTGGACATCGAGGGAAACTCCTGTCTGGGTGCGAGGGTCCGCAAAAGCGCGGCCGGCCCGGGGGACTGGGCTCCCCGGGCCGGCCGCTCCGGTGGTGGGTGGTGCTATTCCTGCTCGAACCAGTCGCGGAAGACGTTCTCCAGGTCCGTCACGTCGGAGCGGTCGAATCCTTCCTGGAACCCGGCGTGGGTGGTGCGGGCCTGGTCGCCTGCCGCTTTCGCGGCCCTCGCGGTGTCGGCCGTCTTCGCCGCGTAGGTGAGCGCGCCGTCCGACACCCCGCGGATGACCTTCGCGAGTTCCTGGCAGTCCGCCAGGGAGTCACGGTCGACGCTCTTGGCGCCCAGCGCGTCCGCGTCGGAGGCGGTGTCGTCAGCCAGTTCCTTGATGGTGTCAGCCGCCTGCTTCACGGCCTCGGCGTTGCGGGCCAGGGCCTTCTCCTTGGCCTCGGTCTTCCGGACGAGGACCTTGTACGTCAGTTCTGCCACGGTCGTCGCCTCCCTATCGTCGGGCGGAGTGGGCGGAGGCCGACGTCGTGCTCCTGCCGCACACATGCCGGTCAATGGTCCGCTGCATGAACCTGGCCTTCTGAACCGTGGTGCGGTGCCCGCAGCCGCGGCACGTCAGGGTGATCGGGCCGTTCCCGACCTGGACGTAGTCGAACGTGGCCATGTGAGTCTCCTTGTGTCGTGTGGGGCATGGGGGGGGTCAGGCGGCGGGTGCGTAGGAGCCCTTGTCGTTGTAGAAGCGCAGTTCGGCCGGCTTCGTCTCGTCGCTGTCGACCACGGCCTTGTACAGCGGCGCGTACCGGGTGCCGATGTTGGTCAGGACGACCTTGCACATCTCCACCGCCCGCTTCGCGCGCTTGGCCAGTTCGGCGGCCTCCACCGCCTGGGCCTTCGCCGCTTCGGCCAGCTTCGTCAGCTTCGCGGCCAGCCTCTCGCCGCCTTCGACGGCCTTGGCCTGGGCGGCCAGCTCCTGGCAGTCCTTCACCTCGTCCTCCGCCGCTGCCTCCAGCGACTTGCACGCGTCGGCCACCTTGATCAAGTGGTTCTCCTTGGCGCCCAGCTTGCGTTCGTACTGCTTGAAGTTGCGCAGCTCCCTGCGGCTGACCGAGCGCTGGGCACTGTCCGTGCCCAGGGTCAGCGTGTTGACGTCGATCTCCTTGACCAGGAGGGGCTTTACGTCCGTGCTCACTCCGTCGTCTCCTTTCTCCGGTGGGGCGATGACGACCGTCTGGCCCCTGGGCCCGGTGACCGTCGTTCCCTGCTGTTTCGGGTCCTGCTTGAGGTCGTCCTGCTTCGGGTCCTGGTCCTGCTGCTTCGCCTTGTGGTCGGCGTGCGCCTTGTCCAGCCGGGCGTGCTCCTTGCCGTTCTCCTCCTTCTTGTCCTGGTATCCGTCCCTCGCGCCCTGCGTGTACGCCTTCATGTGGTCGACCGCGTTGCGGACTGCGGAGCCGTCGTCATGCCCCGTCTCCCGCGACCGTTGGAGCGGGGTCCGGTTGTCGGTCCCGTTCGAACGGCGGCTGGCCGCACCGTTCTTGCCGGAGGCGCCGCTCGAACCGGATCCGCCGCCGCGCCCGGAGGCGCCGCTGCTGCCGGAGGTGCCGCTCTTCCCGGACCCGCCGCTGCTGCCGGAGGAGCCGCCCGAGCCCCGACTGCTGCTGTCGGGCTTCTTCAGGTCGGCCTTCGCGCTCTTGTCCTTCGGGGTGCCGGAATTTCCGCCGGACGAGCCGCCCGACGTCGATCCGCCGCCACTTCCGGAAGCACCAGACTTTCCGTTCTTACCGGCCTTTCCGCCAGCGCCGGAATTCCCCGAAGAGCCGTCCTTCCCCGTACCCCCCGAGCGCTCCGCACCCTTGGTGCCGGCGTCCTTCGAACCTCCGCCACCGTTTCCGCTGGTACCGCGCCCGCCTCCGGATCCACCGTTCCCATTCGAGCCGGACGAGCCGCGCCCACCGCCTCCGTTTACGCCACCGCTTCCACCGCGCCCGGTGCCCTTGGAGCCATTCCCGGTGGAACTGCGACCCGAGTTACCGCCGCTTTTTTCACCGGAACTCCTGCCCCCTCCACCGGCTCCTCCGGAGCCGTTTCGGGTGGGAAGCCCCGGCGATTTCATGACCGTAGTGGTCCGGGACTCCTTCACCTGGTGCGCGCTGGCCCTTGCTTTCTCCAGGTCCAGCCGTTTGTTCGCTGCGCCGCCGCCTTTTGCCCAGCGGGTCGCGCCCGCCCGGATCAGCGTTTTGAACACACCTTCCTTGTGGCGGGTACCGGCAGCGTCGGATCCGGGGCCGGTCAGATCCTCCGGGGCCTTGAACTGCTCGCTGGTGACACCCGGGGAGGAACGGTCCACCACGCCGTCGGGGTCTGCCTTCGCGGCCGGGTCGTCACCGTCCGGCCTGGCCCCCGCACCGGGCGCGGTGACCGGTCGGGCCGGTTCCACCGCGGCCATCAGGGCGGCCATGATGCCGGTGTCCGCAGCGGGTGCCGGCGCGGTGCCGGCGGTCGGCGCAGCGGGCGGATCGGGGGGTCCCGCGGGGACCGGGGGCGCCGTATCGGTCGCCATGATTTCCTCACTCTCCGTGTTCGCCATGGTTCCCTACTCCTTACCTCCCAGCGGAGAACAGCCGATCAGCCGGACCATGGGAGTCCGGTTGGGGCGCTCTCCGCCGGAAGGGAGGGAGTAATTAATCACCGTGCGTGATTACGCGTCGGCCTTCTTGCCCTTGCGCGCGAAGACCGCGACGGCAAGGCCGCCACCGGCGATCAGGCACAGCAGGGCAGGGGAGCCGATCTCTCCGCCGCCTTGACCGCCGGCGGTGTTCCGGGAGCTGCCGGCGATCTGCATTCCGGATCCGTCGGCGGTCTCGTACTGCTGCTTGCAGTCCGCCACGACCTCGCTCCTGGAGGGCGATCCGTACCCCTTGCCGATCAGGCCGGAGGAGTCCTTCACGCACTTGTCGACGGCCGCCTGGACCTTCTCGGCGGAGACGGCGGCGGCCTTCTTGTCTGTGCTCGCCTGCTCGTTCCGGATCCTCATTTCCTCCAGATCCAGCTTCTTCATCTGGACCCGGAGCGCAGCGGCCTCCTTCTCGTCCTTCGCGACGGCCGCCGAATGGACCTGGAACCAGATGGTTCCGCCGCCGACGATCGCCACCCCGGCCATCGCGACGGCGACCTTCCCACGGCGGGTCAGACCGGCCTTCTTGTACACGACCGGGGCCCCGTACGGGCCCTCGTCGGCGTACGGGGAAGCGTCCGGAGCGTTGTTTCCGAAGGACATTCCGGCCGCCATTCCGGCCTCAATTCCTTGGAATGCCCTCTCTTCTTCCGGTGTCATTTCAGTCTCCGTTCTTTCGCGCCATGTCGGAGGCCGCCGAGATAGTGGCCTCCACACCCCGGAAGGTGTTGCTGGAAAGGTCGTTCCATTCCCAGAAACGCATGTTCACGCCCTGGCGTGACAACTGGGACTGGAGGTAATTCACGGCCTTCCCCCGGTCGATCGTGGTGACGTGCCCGGTGGATTCCAGAAAGGCCTGGGCACCTCTCATGCACATACGTCCGGTGGGGGAGAAGTCGAAGGACTGGCACCAGCCGTAGCGGGTGAGGACTTCGATCACCTGGATCAGGTGGAACGAGGGCTTCAAGGGGCGCGGTTCCTGCCAAAGCCCCAGGTCAGCCATCGCGGACCGCATCCCCTTGGGGATCATGCGCTGGCCCCAGGTCGGGGGGTCGGGCGCCCAGATCTCCAGGGCCGGCGGGATCACCGAGGGGGGTGCCAACGCGGGCGCCGGCGGGGATGTCGTACGAGGTAGGCGCCCTGACTTCGGGGCTGGCCCGGTCGTCGTGGGGGCCATGCTGTGCTCCTTTCTTGCGTGAGCAGAAGACCGAGGCCCCCGCTGATCACGCTTCAGCGGGGGCCTTCGTGCGCCTGAACCCGTATGTCGGATCTCCAGCCGCTCGTGGCGGCGCCCGAGCTCGGTGCAGGGGAGACGCATGCGGTCTGGGGCGGGGCGGGTGGTGCTCGGTTGTGCCTGGCCCGCTGTGTCCGCGCTCGGGGGCGCGGTGCGGGCGAGCGGCCTGCCGGCCGTGGCCGTGGCTGGTCCGCGCTCGATGCGAGCGCGGACCAGCGGCGACTATGAGCGGCAGGACGGATGTGCGGGCGGTCCGTCAGCGGACCGTGTGCTGCTTGAGAGCGACGGCGATCTGCCCGGCGCGGTCCGTGGCGATGGAACCGCCCTCGGTCCGGACCGCGTTGGCGATGTTGGCCCGGTTCAGCGTCTGCTTCGCGGTCCGGAGCCGGTCCAGTGCGGTCCGCTCCAGGTCCGTGAGCGTGATGACCGTCAGGTCCGGACCGTCTTCCTCGGACCGGTCCGGACCACTCGCGCCGCCCTCCACTTCGCAGTCGGCCGGTCCGGTACGGTCCGCTTCCTGCTGTCCGGGAGCGGGGTCCCCGGTCCGGACGGTCACCCTGCGCGGGCTGGCCGTGCTCTGGGTGGCGGGCACGGACCGAGGTCCCCGGTCCGGACCGGCCGGACCGGACTCGCTCAGCAGGTCAGCGTCCTGCGGTCCGGCCGGACCGGCCTCCAGAGCGAGCGCCGGTCCGCCGGTCCGGTCCGTGGCCCCTGCGGTCCGGACCGGCCCGTGGACCGGCTTTCGGTCGTACGGACCGGACTGGACCGACGGACCGGCGTGCTGGACCGGGCGGACCGCAGCGTGGCTTTCCAGCGGTCCGGTCCGGTCCGTACGGGCCAGGGTGAGGACGGCGGGGATGGCTGCCGGTCCGTGGTCGTCGGTCCGGACCCGGGGGATGACAACCCGGTGCAGGGCCCGCCCGGTCCGGACCGCCTTGCGGTCCGCGAGCTGTGCACCGGCTGCGGTCCAGGCCCGGTCCAGCGTCGTCAGGTGCGGGTCCGTGATCGCGAGGGACCAGGCGGTGAAGGAGTGGACCGGGTAGCGCAGCCAGCGGACCGCACCGATCGACGGGCGGGCCTTGGCGACCTTGCCGTCCTCGCGGAGCTTGCGGCGGTGGATCAGCGAGGCGTACAGCTCCCACAGCACCATGCCCACGATGCTCATGGCGGCGAACGCGACCGCCTTCGGGGTGAAGTGCCAGTAGGTGATCTGCTCCGTCCAGATCTCCTCCTTCGCGTCCCAGACCCGGCTGCCTTCCTGCGGCATCCCGGAGGCGTGCCAGAAGTTCATGACTGCCGCCCCGAGGGCGAAGACCCACGTGCTGACGCGGTAGAGGGTTCCGGCGTCGCCGCCCTGGCGGGCCTGGTGGTACATCCAGCCCACGAAGGCCGTCGACAGCTCCCACGCGGCGGCGAAAATGATCGTGTACGGGACGACCCATCCGAGGATGTCCTCGGCGAACCCGGCCTGGCCCGTCCACGCGACAGCCATCGGGGCGGTGATCGGACCGACCACCATCAGCCGCTCCGCGGTGACCTTCACGAACTGCTTCACGCGGTCGGCCACGGCTGGCTTCCCGGCGCGGTCCGCAGCACGCAGCTCCCGGGCCTTCGCCTTGCGGGCCTCCTTCGCGTCTCGGCGCTCCTCCTCGGCCTCGCGCTTGAGGCGCTTACGCTCCAGCGCCTGCTCCGTACGGTTGATGGCACGCGCCATTCGGGCACCGGCCTCGGCCGCCATGTCGTCGGCGGCCTTCAGCCTGACGTCCGCGTCCGCTTCCCGCAGCCGGGCCTGCGCCAGCGCCTGTTCGGCTTCCTCCAGCTGCGCGTCCCGCTTAGTGCGGGCCGCGGCCAGGATGCGGTCGGCCTCCTCGCGGGCGGTACGGGTCAGCCGCTCGGCGTCCTCGGACGCCGTCGACCGCAGCCGGCCGATGTCCTCCTTGGCGAGCGCGCGCGTACGAGCCGCGTCCGCACGGGACGCCTCCCGCTCGCGGGCTGCGTCCTCACGCAGCTCGGCCGCCGCCTTATCCGCCCCGGCCTTCACCTGCGCGGCCTGGACGCCCGCGCTCTCGCGCAGCCGGACGGCCTCAGCCCGAGCCTGCTCCAGGAGCGCTTCGGCGTCCGTGGTGGCACGGGTACGGGTCTCAGCCGCAGTGCGCTCCGCGCCGGCCAACAGCTCGGTGCGCGCGTTCTCCGCGTCGGCGAGGGCCTTCGCGGCAATCTGCGCGGCCTCGGTGCGGACCTGCTCCGCCTGGGCAGCCGCCGTGTCGATGGCCTCCTGCGCCTGGCGGTGGGCGTCGGCGAGCAACTGCTCGACCGTCGCGTTGGCGTCGGCGAGAACCTTCTCTGCTTCACCGGCCGCCGTCGCCGTGACGGTGTCGGCCTGGCGGCGCGCTTCGGCGAGCAACTGCTCCGCCGCCGTTTCGGCAGCGGTGCGGACCTGGTCGGCGTCGGCGGCCGCCGTGGTGGCGGCCTCCGTACGGACCCGGTCGGCGTCCGTCGCGGCGGCGGCCAGGAGGCGGGACTGCTCCGCGTTGGCGGCCTCGGTGATCGAGGCCGCCTCGGTGCGGGCGCCGTCCAGCAGCTCGGTGCGCGCGCTCTCCGCGTCGGCGAGGATCCGCATGGCGTCGGCGGCGGCCCGGTCCCGGAGGTCGGCAGCGCGGTCGGCGGCGTCGGCCAGGACCGGGTCGGTCGCCGGGTACACCACCGGTACGGCGGTCTCGGGGCCGGTGGCCTGGGCGGGAACGGCGGCCGGCGTTGCCGGGGTCTTGGCGCGCCCGTTGCGGGGCTTCGTGTTCGCTGCGGGGCGCCGGCGGCGGGTGGCGGGCTTGGTGGCCACGGGGTGTCCTCTCTCTTCCGGGCGCCTCGTGCAAGAGGTCACCGTGGATCTACGGCGGTGGGTAGGGTTGTGACCAGGCCCTTCGGAACCCCGGCAGCTTGAATGCCGGGGTCCCGGAGGGCCGTTGTGCTGATCGGTCAGCGTTGGGTGGGTCAGGCAGCCGCCGCTTCGTGGCTGGCGGGCCCGTGGAGGCGGGCGAACCGGGCGCTCGCGGTCACCAGCGCGGTGACGTCAGCGAGGGTGCGGTGCTTGCGTTCCGACCACGGTGTGGCGCGCGCCGTCTCCGATCCGGTGTAGGCCTGGATCATGAAGTCCATGACGCCCGAGGCGATGCTGGCGGTGTCGGAATCGCCGTGCTTGCCGCCCACACCGATGTGGCTCAGTGCACTGGCCAGAGTGCGCTCGGGGCCGGTGCGGCTTTCTTCGCGGATGAACCGCAGCAGCGCCCGGACCATGTCCTTCACCGTCATGGAGTAGTCGTCGTCGGGCAGGTTCACACCGGTCGACCAGTCCGCGCCGTGGTCGTAGGTGCGGACCCAGCCGTCCGTCTCCAACAGGACGGCGGTGGCCTCCAGGTGGAGGGCCACGGACTCGCCGGAGGACTCCTCGCCGGACGGACCGACCCACACCGGCCGGTAGGCATCGGCGGCGAGCTCAGCCGCCTTGGTCAGCGTCTCGTCGCTGAACGCCGCCGTGAGAGCGGGCGTGATGGGGGAAGTGGTGGTCTGGGGCATCTGTGGCTCCTGCTGGATCACGTAGTCCGGGCTGTCCGGCTCCCCTCAGCCCCGTCCGTTCCGGCACGAAGGCCGGGACGGACGGGGGAGGCAACCGTCAGACGGGCTGTCAGTCCTCAAGTTCGGCGTCGGGATAGTCGTGGAGGCGGGCGGCCTCGGCAAGCACACGGTGCTCCTGGGCGTAGTCGGCCTGGTGGAGATAGCCCGGGGTGCCCGGAGTCGACTCGGCGAGCACGCGCTCGGCCGACGCGGCCTCCTCGGTGTGGAACGCGATGGCCTCGGCACGCTTCATGTCGGGTTTTCCTCTCGGTTGGTGGTCAGCTCTTGCGTTTCTGCTGGGTGAGGTAGGCGTCCTGGAGCCGAGCGAACTGCTCGAACAGTGAGGCACCGGTCGTGCAGGGCTGGCTGTTCCGGCAGGGCGAGCAGCCCTTTCGGTGAGTGCGCCAGGCGATGGTCGCGGTCATGTAGCGGGTGTGGAGGCCGTCAGCCACCATGGTTCCGTTCCGGTTGTGCGTGGTGTGTGGGGTGGATGTCGGCGACGCGGTGGCCGGCCTCCCAGGCCTGCGCGGCCGCCGTGGCGGCGGCCGCGAGCAATAGGCCAGTGAGCGGGTGAGCCAGGCCGCACGTGGCGATGGCACGGGCCGCGCGCCTCTGCGCGGCCCGTGCAGCCGGTATGAACGGGAGCGTCATCGGCGGTTGTTCTCCGACCGCTTGTTCTGCTCCGCGTTCTTCTTGGAGAGCTCGGCGCGCTCGTCGTCGGTGAGCGAGACGGTGATGAACGTCTGCCGGCCGCAGAAAGTGCAGTTCATCGGGCCACCCCTGAGATGCTGGTCGCCGCCAGTGCCGGGGCGGGGGCGATGCCGCCGCAGCGGCACTTCCAGTACCCGCACAACGCACACGCGTCGTCCGCCCGCTGGAAGGTCAGCGGGCGGGTGAGTTGCAGGACGGGCTGGCGTTCGTAGCCGGGGTCCATCTCGGTCAGCGTGCGGCGGGCCCGGCGCCCGGCGGTCCGGGCTCGGGTGTCGCCGTCGGCGACCAGGCGGTCGACGAGCTGGTGGAACTGGTCGGTCTCGTCGCGCTCGAAGCCCTTGGCGTCGTCCTCGCGCCGGATGTCGTCGATTCCGCCGGCGCGCGGCGGAATGACAGCCGGGACAAGGCCGGTGCAGGTGCCGGTCAGGGTCGGGGAGATGGTGGTGGTAGTCATGCCGCGACCTCCCAACCGGTGCGGGCCCGGCGGGCCGTACGGATCTCACGGATCCGCGCAGTGAGCATGTGGACCAGCACGTTCTGCTCGGCCTGCACCCGGGCGGTCGGGACCCGCACGCCGTCGACCTTGCGGTCGAGGGTGGAGACGGCCTCGCTCTGGACCTGGGCGAGAAGGTCGTGGAGCTCGCGCTGCTCGGTGTCCCGGTCCGCGGCGACCGCGGCGGCCAGGCGCACGGCCTGGACGGTACGGACGGCGGCGAGCTCGGGGCCGGTCAGCCCGGCGCGCACCATGTCGTCCGCGTCGGGCTGGCCGTCGCCGTCGCGCAGGGCGAGCTCCTCGCACGCGGCCCGTACGGGGCAGCCGGTGCAGATGCGGATGGCCTGTGCGCGGCGGGGGTGCCACTCGGTGTCCGGCTCCTCGTCGGCGCGGAACCAGAGTTCCGGGTCGACGCTGTTGCAGCGGGTGCCGGCGTCGACCACGGCCTGGAGTACGGCCCGGCGTGTGTGCCGGGCCTGAGTGGATGTCATCCTGTGCATGCGCATGTTGCCCTTCTGTGGAGGGTGAGCTGCGAAGACCCACCCCCCGGGTAGCCGCCCGGGGGGTGAGTCGTGTTCAGGGCCTGTTGGCCCTGCGGCTGCTGTACGAGCAGCCACGGCCCCGGCCGCCCCTCGGAATGCGGGGCGGCCGGGGCCGTGGTCGATCGTGCGTGTCGTGATCAGTGCCGGGTCGAGGAAGCCGACACGGTGTCCATGGACGGCGTACGCGTGTCCTCGTGCTGACGCCCGTGGTCCTCGGGTCCGCCGTCGGGAAGGTCAGGGAAGTCAGGCCACCAACCGCCACCGCCGTCGCAGCAGGGACAGATCGTGTCCTGCCAGCCCCAGCCGCGCCCCCACAGCAAGTGGGACCAGTGGCCGACCGTGTCGGGGAGGAAGCTCGCCACCGCGTACGCCACGGCACCGGTCCATACCCAGTGCGGGCAGTACCGGCCGGCGTAGGTGAAGACCGCGAGCAGGGCGAGCAGGAGAAGACCCGTCCACGGATGATGCGCGCGGGTCAGGAACCACCGGCGCGGACTGCGAACCAACAGGCGGATGCCGTACTCATGTAAGGCGTGAGTCAGCAGCCAGCGGCCGACTCGCCGGGCCCGGCTCACCGGATACTCCCGACCACCGGCGATGTGTATGTGGGCATGCGAGGTTCCCTTCGAAAGAGGGTGAAGCTGCGAAAGCGAACCCTGGGGTCGCCCCCGGGGGTTTCGCCGTGTTCAGGGCCGTGGGCGTTCGTCGTCGCGAGTCCGGGGTCAGAACGCGGTGCGCGTCCAGGCCGGGTAGCGGGTGGCGCATCGTCCGCAGTGGGCGCGGCGGGTGATGCGGCACCATCCGGAGGCGACCGCGTCAGCGAGGCTGGGCTCGGTGGCACCGCAGTGCTCGCACGTGAGCTGGCTGCCCTCGTGCTTCGCGAGAGCCTGGCGAGGAGTCAGCGGCACCAGGGGAACCTCCGGCCCCTGATTGGAGCGCGTGTCCTGCGGGACGGCGCGACGCAGCTGGTCGGTCTGCCGTACGCGGTATAGAACGCCGGCCCACTCAGCGCGGCGTCCGATCGCACCACGCTGGTCTCGCCCGCGTAAAACCCGGTCGGTCTGCGGGCTGCGCGGCTTCGGCAGCACCTTCGTCGGCCGGCGGGAGGCGACCGACGCGGACACCTCGGTCCGCTCGGCCAGCTGCTCCCGCCAGGTGTCGACCGCGGTGTCGAGGACGATCCGGCGGTTGGTGTTCGAGCAGCGGCGGGGGGTGGCGGTGCGGTCGTGATAGGGAGTGGTGTGGTGGGGGACCAGCACCGGCGTGCCCTGGACTCCGGTGATCGGCGTCCAGCACTTGCAGGCCGGGCAGAGGGCGTGTTCCTTGCCCGGCGTCAGGTCGATCTGGCTGGCCGTGAACTCCGAGGCGACGAGCGCCGGGAGGGTACTGATGTTCTTCGTGCGGGTCTTCCGGCTGCGCTTGCGGGCCTGGGGCTCCACAGTCGTCGTGGCCATGAGGGGCTCCTCCGGTAGAGGGGAGAGGGGGCTGCGTCGCGGGTGGGCTCTCCGACCACCAGGTGCTCGACCGGGGCCGGCGTCCTGGCTGATCGGACAGCGCATCAGCGCTGCGACGTGCAGTAGGAGGCATCCGGCCTGGTGACCGGCCCAGGGGATTTGGTGGAGCTATCAACCCTGGCCCTCCCCAACGGGGAAGTGCGTCCTGCGGTGAACAGGTCATGGGCGCCCTGAGCTGCAATAAAGCTCGCGCAACTCCAGGATTTAGCACCCTAAACCCTTCGGCTACAGAAACCATAGATCCGGACACGGCGCGCGTCAACCACCTTGAACCCATGAGGTTTAATGAGGTAAACATGACCCATGAAGGGAGGCAGCATGGAACAGCACGAGACCGGCACCGCTCCAACCGCACTGAGCCACCAGCTCGATACGGCTTTCGATAGCACCTTGTCTCAACTAAAAGACCTTCCTGACCCCCTGGAGCGCGCAAAACTCGCCCATGCGCTGTCAGGCCAGGTGCAGGGCTACGGCACTGAGCTACAGACGGTCCGCAACGAGGCAATGAACGAGACGCTGCGCGTGGGCCAGCGGAACAGCACCCAGTTGGCAGGCGAGCTCGGCATCAGCAAGGGACGCGTCAGCCAGCTCGCCAAGGGCGCTCCACCGGAACGCCTCTTCCTGGGCTCCGGCAGAGTCGTCGTAGCACTGGCCGAGAAGTTGGAGGACAGCAGCGGCAAGGGGGGCAAGAAGGTCATCCAGGGCCCCGTCATCGCCACCGAGGACGTCCAGACCTACGAACGCCTACGGGAGTTGGCGGAAGAGGTGGGACTGGAGATGACTTTTGAGCGGATCCCGCTGGGCGGTAATGTCCGGCTCAACCGCAACAACCTCGTGGTCATCTGTGGTCCTAGGCTGTCGCCCCTGATCGAGCAGATCCTCGAAGGGGATCCGCACCTGGGGTTCAGCAAGGACGACGACGGCTGGTTCCTCACCGATCGCGACACGGGCCAGGTCTACCGTTCTCCGATGGACCGTGGCGAGAGCGGCGACATCGCATACTTTGGTCGTCTACCGCGGCCCGACGGCCAAGGGACGTTTCTCTATATCGCTGGCGTTCATGCTCGCGGCTCCGGTGGCGTCGTCCACTGGCTTAACAGGGAGCTGGCCAACGTGCACCGTGAGCTCAAAGCGCGTCGGTTCTCAACTCTTATCTCCAGTCGCTTCGATCCGGAGACGCTGGAGATCACCGCAAGTGAGCAAATCACGCCGTTCTACCGCCCGGAAGGGGCCTGAAGTGCAGGTATCCATGGCATCGACCCAAGGCGTGGGCGCCGCTAACGAGGACACGGTCCACGTGAGCCCCACCGGAGTGGTCGTGCTGGACGGCCTGTCCGCCCCAAAAGATCTGCCCATGGGGTGTGTACATGGCACCCCATGGTTCGTACGACAACTGGGCACCACACTGATCAACCTGATCGGCGACGAGGGGATGTCTCTCCGAGAAGCCCTTCGCGCTGCGATTGCTGCGGTCAATGATCTGCACCGCAGCACCTGCGACTTGGACCAGGAAGCAGTGCCGGCCTCGACTGTGGTAATGGTCCGCGAGCGCGGCGATGCGCTCGACTACCTGGTGCTCTCCGACAACGTTCTAGTCCTTGACCTCGGAGCCGACGGCATCCGGACCGTCGTCGACAAGCGGGTTGAGGAGGTCGCGGCCGACGAGATGAGGGCCGCTCTACAGGGGCCAACCGGCACTCCTGAGCACGCCGCCCGCGTGTCCCAACTCGTCAGCATCCAACGTAGCCTTCGGAACAAGCCCGGCGGCTACTGGGTTGCGGCCACCGACCCGGCGGCCGCCGACGAGGCGATCACAGGTTCCGTAGCAATCGTAAGAGTGCAGCAGGCAGCACTCTTGACCGACGGGGCCAGCCGCCTGGTGGACTCCTTCGGAGTCCTCACCTGGAAAGACCTGCTCTCCCTCCTGTGCGCTGAAGGCCCAGCTGCGCTGATCGCACGTACCCGCGAGGCGGAGCTCGCCGACCCGGTGGGCGAACGGTGGCCTCGGTTCAAGCGCTCGGACGATGCCACTGCCGCATACGTCAAGATCAGCCAGCCCGTCTTGCTCTCTTCTACTACGCCATGAAAAGGAGCACCCAGCTGCCATAACACCGAAGCCGCCCCGTCCTGGCAGGGACGGAACGGCTTCGTAGCGATCACTCGCTGTTCGACTCGCCAGCCTCCAAGCCACCCGAGTCGTGTCCGGTGAGGTGACCTCGCCGGGGTGATGCCCGTGGACCATAAGGTCCGCGCAGTCACCTGTACCCAGGATAGGCGTCCCACCTCGTGGAACGCCACCATCCGGGTTCCCTGTCAGGTCACATCTGCCGGTTGCGACTCCCCCATATGGGGAGATTCACCCGCTATGCCCAGCCCGCTCTTCCGTCGTCGCCGCCGTGTCGCGGCCGTCGACCCCGCAATTTCTTTGCCTTTCAGTGTCACGTTTCGGGCCTGGCCGCTCCTTGGGTCTGACGTGATCACCATTTCGGAGACGGTCCACCGGCTGCACGCCGTCGCGCCCAGGCAGGTGCGCCGATGAGTACGGCTGCGGTGCAGCAGGGCCCCGCCCGGACTGTCGTAGCGTCCCGGCCCGGCTGGAGGCGGACTCGGTTCGGGCCGGTGCCGGCGCAGGCCGGTCCGGCGAAGGCCTCGGTGCCCGGTCATCCGTTGGCGCTCGGGCGTCGTACCCGGGCGAAGCTTCGGGCCGCAATCCGCGCCCTGCTGGATGTCCCTGGCCTGGATGGTGCGCTGCACGCGGTGCGTCTGGCGGTGCTGGTGCTGGCGTCGCGGACGCCGTCGGAGAACGGTGTGGTGGAGATCCGCACCCGGGAGCTCGGCCGGTGGCTCGGGCTGTCCGCTTCGTACACGGCCTCGGTCGTCGTTCCGGCGTTGCACCGTTCGGGCGTGGTCGCCGTGAAGACAGCAAAGGGTGAGTTCGGCCAGGACGACGGTCTGGTGTGCAAGGTGCTGCCGCTGTGGGCGACGCAGGGCATGACCGGACACCCGATGAACCTGACGAAGAAGAACTTCGCGACGCTGTGGGCGCTGGTGGATGCCCTGATGGCGCCGGGCTGGACGCACCGCGACGACTCGGTCACTCCGGCCGGGCTGCTCGGAGGGCGTACGGGCCGGGGTGCTGCGACGGACCGCCTGGCGCTGCTGTTGCTGGTGCTGGAGGCGCGGGAGTCCGGGCGGGTGCGGCTGTGTGGCGGGACGGTGGACACGAAGCGCGGCCGTGCGGCCGCGACGCTGGCTCGGCTTCTCGGGTGCACGGCGTCGGCGGGGGAGCGGGTGCTGGAGCGCCTGGAGGACCAGGGGCTGGTGCTGCGGTTGCGGCTGAAGACGGGCTCGGGGATGCCGAACCGGTCGCGGCTGATGGTCCCGGCCGTTGTCGCCGCGCACGGCCGGTCGGTCTCCGACGACGTCCAGGAGGACCGTGCCGAGGCCGGGAGGCCAGATTTTTCAGACCCCGACGTTACGGCAGGGGGTAGTGAGCCCCCGGAGGCGGACACGGAAGCCCAGGTCAGCGACGTGTCGGTGACGGATGTGACTGGAGTTGCAGAGCCCGACGTTGCGGCAGCCCTTCACTCTGACCACCCTCAGTTGGGTACTCAGGTCGGTGTGGTGCGGCTTGATTCTGGTTTTTCCGGCGAAGGCCGTGGGACGGAAGGCCGTCGGCCGGAGCGCGTGCGTGCGCGCGAGGACCAGGCCGCCGACGGTGAGAGCGCCGTTGCCGGGACCGGGTCGCCGGTGGCCGAGGACGGCCCGCTGCGCGGGGAAAACCCGAAGTCGGCCCCGTTCCATGAGCGAGCAAGGCAGCGCCTGGCCACCGCCGGCATTGGCCAGGCAGCGGCCGGTGGTTGGGAAAAAGCGCAGCAGCAGCGGAGGGTGGCCCCCTCGGGTGATCTTGATGTGCGGGTGGCTCTCGCACCGGTCTCCGGGCTGTGGGAGCGCCTGTCCGGGTGGCAGCAGGACCAGGTCCAGGCCGCCACGAAGGCCGCCCTGGGCAGGATGACGGGCCTGGGCGTGGTGCCGCAGAACGCGCCTCGCCTGCTGGCCGCCCGGCTCGCCGACCGCCTGACCGAAACCGGCGGCGAGGCCCGGGTCGCCGAGCCGTACGCCTGGCTGATCCGGCGGGGCCTGGTCCAGCGGCAGGCGTGCTCACACCTGCGGTGCGACGACGGCGTCCGGATGGACACCGGCCAGGACTGCGAGAACTGCGGCAACCTGATCCACCTCCGCCGCGGCCACCGGGCCCGAATCAGCGCGGACATCGACCGCGAACTCCCCGACCTGCCCGCCGACGAGCGCCGGCGCGTCCTCGATGAGCGGCTGCGCGAGCACGCCGCCGCCGAAGCGGAGAGCCTGGCAAGGCGGATGGATGAAGCCCGCGAGCAGCAGGCCCGCCGGGCGGAGGCCCGTGCGGCAGCGGCACAGCAGGCCGAGCGCGAGCGGGAGGCCCTGGCGGCCGCCGAAGCGGTGCACCAGGCCGTGCCGTGCGAGGACTGCGGCCTGGCCCAGGCGGCAGGGCTGTGCGAGGCCTGCCGCTACCGGCGCCGCACCGAGGACCTCGTGGCGGAGTGTGGGCTCATCGTCGCTACCTGGCGGGCCGCGCTGGACGACCCGGCCGACATCACCGCCGTGACCGACTACGTCCGGGCGGCGATGCAGAGCGACACCGCCCTCGCCCGCGACGGGTTCGCCGACGTGGCCGGACCGGAGCAGCTGGCCGCCGACCCAGTCGCGACACAGGCCGTTCTCGCCCACGCCGGACTCCAGGCCGCGGAAACAGCCCTGGAGGAATACCGCAGCAGCGCCCTGCACCAGCTGGGCCGCAGCGACGAGGCCGAGGCCGAGTACCGCCGCGCCTACCGGACCGAGCGCAACCGGCACATCCCCCACCCGCTCGACCGCCAGGCCGTCAAGGAGGCCGTCGAGGCTGCGACCAAGGCCGGTAACACCGCGCGAAAGCGGGTGGCCGAGCACCTGTTCGCGACGCGCCTGGAGCAGCTGCGCAGCCGGGCCGACGTCCAGGACGAGCAGGGGCCTGTGGTCTCGTGGACGGAGCGGCTCACCAAGCTCGCCGCCCGGCCGCTGCCGGAGGACCTGGCCGGGACAGGAGCGGCGTGATGTCGGACGGAATCAACAAGACTGTCGGAGAAGGGAAGTAGCAGGTCATGGTCGACTCGTTCGGGGAGGGCCTGGACCGCGCTCTGGAAGGCGTGTTCACCCGCAAGCCGCCGCAGAGCGCCCAGGCGCAGATGAAGTACCTGGTCAAGCAGCTCCAGGGCACCCGGGCAGTGGCCCAGGCGCTCGGGGTCTCCCAGCGCACGGTGGAGAGGTACGTGGCCGGCAAGTTGAAGCGGCCCCGCCAGGACCTCCGGGGCCGCATAGAACGCGAGGTCGCCAGGCGGTGGCAGCCACAGGTACGGGCGAGGGCAAGAAGGAAGGCGAGCTCGACCGACGGGCTGATGATCTACACCCGCGCCCGGTTCGGGTACACCGCAGCACCGGGCACCACTGACGACGCACGGATCCGCGACATCACCCAGGCCCTGCCGCCCGAATACGCCGACCGCCTGTTCACCGCCCACGAGCAGGGCGCCACCGAACAGCAGCTCCAGCAGATCGCCGCCGACGGCCTCGCGCACGTCTACTTCCGCGCCAACGAGACCCGGGCGCACGACCTGGGCGTCCAGTTCACCGACGTGGAAGACATCCAGATCGAGCTGTAATCGCCCATGGCACCGATCGCGCCGACCAACGCGCATGGGCCGAAGCTTCGAGCCCGTACATACCGAACGCGGCCGAATCAGTGATACCCGGGGTTCAGGCCGGTTCCGACTTCAGTTCCGAGTCGTTGACGGACCATGGGACGAAAGAGTCAGGCGCGACGGGCGGCGAAGGGCAAGCCGCCCAAGGACCGCAGCTGGCGGGACGCACCGACCATGTCGGGGCTCCCGTACCCCGTGGTACACCGGGACGTTGCGGAAGTGATCGACGGACGAACCTACCCTCCGACAACGCGGATTCACCTGGCGGAAAGTGGCGACCTGGTGGCGCTCGACGCCATCGCGAGCATGTGCGCCATCGCCGAAGGTCGGATCACCGGCTACGACGCCCGCTACCTGGCGGCGATGATCGCCACCGTCGAGGAGAAGGCCGGCTTCCTGTCCCGTGACGACATGGACCTCGATGAGTACATCGCCTCGAACTCACGCCTGTTCCGTGGCGATTTCATCGGCTACGACGAGCACGGTGGGTACATTTCCGCGCGTGCGGCCGACCCTGCCGCGCTTGCTTCCCTCGCGGGTGACGATGTGAACGCTGTCCTCGGACCTGGAACAGCTCCGGATATGCGGGCCGAGCGGCTCGACTCGCCGCCCGAGGACCGCACTCTCCTCCTGACCGGCGCCCCGGCAGGGGAAGCAACTCCAGGGTCTGAAGAGGCCGACATTCCAGAATCCCCTGGCGAGTGACAATGCGTGAACCGTAGTCAACCTGACGGGCCAGCCCAGGTGCTCCCCCGGCGGCGGGTCAACACGACCCAGGCGAAGCCACCCATTCCAGTGATCCCCGGCCCGGCGCCCGCCATCACGCCCCGGCCATCGCCACACTCGCGATCATGACCGACCTCAACCTCCCCGGCGCCGCCCCCGAGAGCCGCCCCGGCGGGACCGGCCGGACGGCAGCCGGCACCGGCCGCGTCGGCTTCTCCCTCGCGCGGTGGGTCCTGGACCCGCGTACGACGTGGCACGCACGCCGCCTCGCCGCCGACGAGGGAATGGACGCCCAGACCGCGTGGGTGACGGCCCGCCTGGCCCGGCACCCCGACGAACACGTCTATGCCCTTCCCCGCCTCGATGACGACCGCCGGCCCGCGAACTGAGTAGACCATCGGGGTGCGTCTCGTCGTCAGCGGACCGACGGCCGTCGCCGGGGTGGGCCACAGCGACCTCCCCGCGCAGACGTCAGGCGAGAACGAGCCTCTGCTGGTGCGCCTCGATCGCTTGGCGCAGTGTGACGGCGCTGAAGCCGAGCACGAGGGGCTGGTCGGGCTGGAGCCGGACGTAGCCCTTGTTGGGGCGGGTAATGCCGACCTGCGCCAGAAGCCGGACGAGCTGACCGCCCATGTCGGAGGAGTCCCGGAAGACAGGCCTCTGCTGCTGCAGGACTGCGAACAGAGAGCTGCTGGCGATGACTCCATGATCTTGCGCCCGAGCGATTTCGTAGGCACGGGCAAGAAGATCCGGAACAGAAGAGATGCCCACCCCTGCCTGGGTGCTCTCCCGGACAACTTCTGTCGACGCATCCACCGTCTGAGGACCCCGCGGCTTTTGGCTGTTGTACGCAGAGATGGCCTTCCCCAGCGTCTCTGCCTTGAAGCCGGGTAGGCGCTGTCCTGTCGTTCCCCCGTACCGTGCGCTGATCTTCCCCCGGTGGGGTCGCGTGACACCTACCTCGCGCAGCATGCCGCACAGTTCGCCGCCAATGACATTGACGTTCTCGTCCAGCGCCGTGGCCAGCTCACGGGTTGACATCTCCTTGAGCGGGGTTCCGGAGACCACCTGAAAAGCTCGACGCAACAGCAATGGTGCATGCTCGCTGGTGGCGAGTGTCGGACTCTGGGGATTCCGAGAGGTGTGCATGTACCGGCCGTGGCCGACGGATGCCACATCACCGCTACCGATCCACTCCTTCAACCAGCCGTGAACCTCCTCCTCAGTGATCTCCCGTCCCTCAGCTGCGAGTGCCCGTGCGACCGTTCCAGCTGTGACCCCGGAGGGCCAGCGCACGCCACGCACGATGCTCAGAGCGCGCGTCCGATCGCAGGGCTCCCGCGCAGGCAGCTGCCTGGCGGACTCACTCTGTGACGGAAGCCGAACCTCCTGCTCGCTGTTGCCCGTCTCATGGGCAGAGGTGAATCGCTCCTCGTCTCCGGACTGGCCGCTCTCCGTCAGCAGAGGGGTAATCAGGCCCACTGGTGGCTTGCAGGAATCGTCAACCGTGACAAGCGCCCGGCCGACCTCGGCTGCCGATGTTCCACCACCCAGAAGCGCGGACGTGAGCTGCCCGATCAGCTGGGCCTCTTGCTCGGCTTCCACCCATAACTCGCGCGCCGCCCGTGACGCCGTGTTGTAGCGTTCGACGCTCTCATCGAGCTCATGCAGCATCTTCTTTTGGTCCACACCGGTAGAACGGCATCAGATCGCGAGAGGGTGCGCTCGAATCGGAAGCTATGCGCACTACGCATAGAACCGGACACGCACCACGGTGCGACCAGCCCTCCGGGGCGCCTGCCGACCGACCTCCTGGGCTCGGCCGACAGGCTCATTGGAAGCGCCGGTCGGTGAAGACCTGGTCGGCATCGGCCCTCGACTTGCGCGCCGTGCCCGGTCACCCGTTCCGGTGACCACCGACGAAAGTCCCTCGGCCAGGGGCAGGAGGCACCCACGATCGGGGCGTGATCGCACCCTCCCGCTCCCCGCACCCCGCCCCTGTCTCCGCACCTCGGCCCCTGGGAATTGTCGACTTCGCCCTCGTCGGTCTACTCGGGGCATACAGCGTGTTCTGGGCGGTTGTCTGTTTCCCGCTCCTCAACGACCGGGCCGCTGCGTACGACCTGGCTGCCCCGCCGGTCCACGCGGTCATGATGATGCTCGGCCCTGCCCTGTTCTGGGGATACATCGGGCTGGGGCTGGGGCTGAGCCACACAGGCTGGGCGGCGGGACTCACCCTCACCGCGATTTTGATCGCACTGACCTACGCCTCGCTCACCGCCCAGTCCACCGGCCACGGGGTCAGCTACTGGACGTTCCTCACGCTCCTCGTCGTCTGCAGCCTCGTCGCGTTCTGCCTCATCCCGAACATCCTCGTAAGGGTCACTGTCGGCCACCGCTGAAAGGGAAGCCGGACCTCAACCTGCTTACTGCCGGCCCGGCCGACGCGGTCAGGGGATGTCACCCTCCCAGATGAACGGCCCGTCCAGGGCACCGGGAGCGGGTTCGTAGGAGGCGCGGCCGCCGGGCCCGTACGCGCTGAGTGGGGCGATCAGGTACGCCCCGGTGGTGAGCATGTCCTCGCTCCAGCCGGTGACGTCGAGCAGCTGGCCGTCCAGCGGCCCGCCCACGAGTTCGCGGTAGTCGTGGCCGGGCTCGGGCCCGCCGTCCGGCTCGCCGTCGCTGCCGTAGACCCGGCGTGAGTGCGTCATGCGGTCAGTCTGGCCCGGCGATCAGGCCCTCGTCCGCGAATCCGTCCGGGCCGCCGCGGCGAGGGCACCGAGCGCTTCCGGCGGGGCGGCCGACGGCAGCTGTTTCGCGGATCCACCGAAGCCCCTTGCACATTGTGCACACTTATGCCATTCTCTAAGTGTGCACAAAGCGCACACCGGTACTGAGCAGGGGAGATGCACCATGCCCGTCAACGTAACCAAGACCGGCGGCCACTCGGTGGAGATCACCTGGACCCCGGAGGACGACCCGCACGGACTGATCGCGCGGGCCATCGAGAGGGACCAGCTCGCCGACGTGCTGGAGACCCTGGGCCGCGGCGTCGTCCCCTCGACCGAGGGCCAGGAAGAGCTCGCTGCCAGGCACACGATCGAGTTCGGCAAGCTGATGGACCGCCGCGGCGCCGCCTACGTCCTCCACCTGCGGGAGACGTACGGCACCTCCTGGCGCAAGCTCGCCGAATTCCTCCTGGGCGACCCGGAGCGACAGAGCGCGGTGCGACGGATGTACGAGTCCGGCCGCCGCAACAGGGGCATCTGACCACCCACCACCGATCACACACCTGAGAGAGGTCACCACCATGCGCTTCCACATCACCCGCACCGACGCCGACAACAACAGCAACGACAACGGGGCTCAGCGGGACCAGAACGGCGCCATCGTCGGCGGCGTGTTCGGCGGGGTCAACCACGGAATCAAGGGCGGCGTGTTCTACGGCAACGTCACCGTCTCCGGTTCCGACGACGACGACGAGAAGTAGACGCGCCGTGGGGCGGCCGTAATCACTGCCAGGCGACCGGCCGCCCCACGCCCCCGACAGCCCCAGCCACCGGAGAAGCCACCATGTTCGCATCCGTCTTCGTCCTGCTCTACGTCGCCCATTTACTCGCGGACTACCCGCTCCAGACCGACCACCAGGCCGAACACAAGGCCGCCCGCAATGCCGCCGGGTGGCGGGCGAACCTCGCCCACGCCGGCACGCACGTCGCCGCCTGCTCGCTCGCCCTGGTCGTTGCCGCCGTCGTCCTGGACGAGAGCGTCGGCGTCCTGCCCGGCGCGGCCGCGGCCGCGCTGATCGGCCTGACGCACGGGTTCATCGACCGGCGCTGGCCCATCCAGTGGTGGATGACCCACACCCGCCAACCCGAGTGGGCCGCCAAGGGCGGCGCCGCGCACGTCGACCAGACCGCGCACGTCCTGGTCCTGGCCGTCGCCGCCCTGACCCTCACCGCACTGAGCTGACCACCCACCCGCACACATCTTGAGAACGGGAGACACCATGGAGGGGTAGCGCCGAGGTAAGCCCAAAAGCCGCCAGTTCTTGATCTTGGTGTCCTGCGCGGTCGCGCCGTCACCCATTCAGCCGAAGGTCGTTGGTGCTGGTACTGACTGATCTCTGGGCCTGGGGCGGGACTTGTGACCTCGATCGAGCGGACCGCGTACCCGCGGTTCAAGCGGCTGATCACCGCGCATGAGCTGCATCTCTTCTTCGCGCCGACGCGGGAGGAGACAGCGTGGGCCGCTGGGCGGATGGACTCCGACGGGCATCAGCTCGCGCTGCTGCTGGCGCTGAAGTCGTATCAGCGGATGGGCCGGTTCCCGAAGCCGGACGAGTATCCGGAGATGGTGGTCGACTTCGTCCGTCGCACGGTCGAGCTGCCGGAGGGCACGCTCCCGTTGTACGAGACTGGCCGCACCGCCGAGCGGCAGCGTGCGGAGGTGCGCCAGCGGGTGGGGACGAAGTACCAGCAGGCCCAGGCCCGGCAGATCGCCGAGGCGGCGATCCGCAAGGAGGCCGCGTCGAAGAACCGCCCCGCCGACCTGATCAATATCGCGCTGGAGAAGGTGGTGGCGGCCGGGCTGGAACTGCCAGCGTTCTCCACCTTCGACACGATGGCCTCCACGATCCGCACCGAGGTGAACACCTCGATCTGCTGCGGCATCCACGATCGGATGAGCCTCGCCGAGCAGGCGGGGATGCTGCGGCTGCTGGACGAGCGCGACAGCGACGGCACCACGCAGTTCAACCGGCTGAAGCAGACCGCCCAGGGCCCGAGCTGGTCGCACTTCAAGCGCCTGTTCACGTACCTGGAGTGGCTGGACGAGCTCGGCGACACCGCGGTGTGGGTGGACGGCGTTGCCGCTCCGAAGGTCACCGACTTCGCCGGGGAAGCGGATGCGGCGGACGCCTCCGAACTGCGGGACTACGCGGCCGTCAAGCGGATCGCGCTGCTGGCCTGCCTCGCCCACAAGGCGCGGATGCGGGTTCGGGACGATCTGGCGACGATGTTCTGCAAGCGGGTCGCCATGAAGATCAAGAAGGCCAAGGAGGAGCTGGAGGAGATCCGGCTCGCCGAGCGGGAGATCGTCGAGGCCCTGATCGGGAACTACCGCACCGTCCTCAAGAACCTCGACGACGGCGGCCCCGCCCAGGAAGCGCTGGCGAAGGCCGCGGCGATGACCGCCGACGCCGTGAAGGCCCTGGACGGGCTGGACGAGGCGGCGCCGGTGGAAGAAGTTGCCCGGCGCCTGGGCGGAGAGGTCTCCCCGGCCGTGCTTGCCCTGACGAAAGCCCAGCTGGTACAGGCCGGCGGCCTGGGAGCGGTCACCAGGGCGGTGGAGGGCTTCGGCGGGTTCGCGGGGCAGTACGAGCAGATCGAGAAGGTATCCGCGCATCACGGCAACTTCTGGGAGGTGCTGCTGTACGGGCAGCTCGGCCGGGACCGGTCGGTGATGTTCGACTTGGCGGAGAAGCTGGAGTTCACCACGACGTCCGAGGACGGGCGGGTGCTGGCCGCGCTCGCGCACGCGATGCGCCACGAGAGCGCCCGAGGCGAGTACATCACCGCGCTCGGCGAGGACGGCAAGCAGGTCGACATCTCCTTCGCCACGCAGAACTGGCGCAAGGCCGTGCTCGACAAGACCCGGCCGGGCCGGTTCGTGCGCAAGCACTTCGAGGCGATGGTCTTCACCCACCTCGCCGAGGAACTACGCACCGGGGACGTCGCGGTGGTCGGCTCGGAGGAGTACGCCGACTGGTCCGAGCAGCTGCTCGCGTGGGAGGACATCCAGGAACAGCTGGCCGACTACCTGGTGGAAGTCGGGCTGTGCGAGGAGGGCGAGGCGAGTGCGTTCGACGCGGCGGCCTTCCGCCGGCAGCTGGAGGACAAGCTGCGCGGCGCCGCCGCGGCGGCCGATGCCGGGTATCCGGACAACGAGGGCCTGGTCATCGACCCGGAGACCGGCATCCCCTCCCTGAAGCCGCACCGTTCGGAGGGGCAACGGCCCTCAGCGAAGCGCCTGGAGCAGGAGGTCAAAGCCCGGATGCCGGAGCGCACACTGATGGGGATCGGGGCCCGGACCGCGTACTGGGTGGAGTGGTGGCGCCGCTTCGGGCCGCCCTCGGGCAACGACCCGAAGCTGAAGGACCCGTTCGGCCGGTACGTGCTGACCACCTTCGTCAAGGGCACCAACATGGGCCCGTACGAGGCGGCCAAGCACATCCCCGGGGTGTCCGGGCACGAGCTGTCGTACGTCGCCAACCGGCACTTCTCCATCACCCTGCTGAACGAGGCCGTCGCCGACCTGGTCAACCCGCACGCCCGCCTCGACATCTCGCAGGCGTGGGGCGACGGCACCGCCGTGGCAGCCGACGGCACCCACATGGACACCTACCTCAACAACCTGCTCGCCGAGACGAGTGTGCGGTACGGCAAGGCGGGCGGGATCGCCTACCACCACATCTCCGACACCTACATCGCGCTGTTCACGCACTTCATCCCGTGCGGGGTGTGGGAGGCCGTCTACATCATCGAGGGCCTCCTCAAGAACACCTCCGAGGTCAAGCCGACCACCGTGCACGCCGACACCCAGGGCCAGAGCGTGCCCGTTTTCGCCCTGGCTCACCTGCTGGGCTTCGACCTGATGCCCAGGATCAGGAACTGGAAGGGCCTGACCTTCTACCGGCCGTCCAAGCAGAGCGAGTACGTCCACATCGACTCCCTGTTCGGGGAGACGGGCAAGAACGTCATCGACTGGGACCTGATCGAGTCCCAGTTCCGGCATCTGATGAAGGTCGCGGTCTCCGTACGCGAGGGCGCCATCTCTTCCTCAACCCTGCTGAAGCGACTGCGGTCGGGCTCGCACAAGAACTCCACTTACACCGCGTTCCGCGAGGTCGGCCGCGTGATCCGCACAGTGCAGTTGCTGCGCTACCTCTCGGACGCGCCACTGCGCCGACGGGTGACCGCGGCGACGAACAAGGTCGAGTCGTTCAACCGGTTCTCCCAGTGGGTCGGCTTCGGCAACCAGGGAGTCCTCGCCGACAACGACCCCATCGAGCAGGAGAAGTCGATGAAGTTCAACGCGCTGCTCACGAACGCGGTGATCTTCCACAACGCCCTGGACATCGCGGAGATCGTCCGCCAGCTGCTGGAAGAGGGATGGGAGGTCGATCCGGAGGACCTGGCGCACATCTCGCCGTACCTGACCGAACACATCAAACGGTTCGGCGAGTACTCCACCCACGAACTCGGCATCCAGCCCGAGGCGTACGACCCGAAACTCGACGTCGACTTCACTCAGCTCCGCGACCAGGACCTCCGTGCCGAGGGCTTCGGGACCGCGGCCTGAACCCAGCAGGGTGCCCGCCCGTGGTTGGCGTGCCTTCAGCGCCGCAGGACGCTGACGACGCGTTCCCTGCCCAGGATCGGGGCGTCCTCGCATCCTTCGGGGGTGACGAGGTAGGGGCCGACCCATTTGCGGGAGTAGCCCGTCGGGTCATCCTGGTCGGGGTACGTACGGCGGTGCGGCCGTACGAACCACTGGTGGCGGTAGATGCGGCCGGCGGTGTCGCGGGCGCCGCGGTCGTCGTCGGCCGCGGGCCGGATGGACTGGCGGAGCGTGATGTAGCGGACCGGGGCGTCGGGGTGCTCGGCACCGGCCCGGCGCAGGCGTTTGCGGGCAGCGGCGTCGGGCCGTACCTGTTCGGCCTGCCACAGGGCGCGGCGGGCGTCGGCGGGCTGGCGAATCAGCAGCAGGGTGCCCAGCAGGGTCCGGATAATCCGGAGCTGGTCCTCGTTGATGTCGTTGACCCGGTCGGCGCCCACGCCGTACCGGTCCTTCGCCGGACGGCCGTGCCTGTCGACGGCCCAGGTGTGCTTCACCTCGTCCCACTCGGTCTCGGTGTTCAGCGGAATCGCCGCGCCGAAGCCGATGGCCAGGTCACCGGCGAGCGAGCCACTGACCTGGCGGGCCCAGGTCGCATCGGCCCGGCCGCCGAGCTCCTCCAGGGTCCGCCGGTACGGTCCGGCGTCGTCCAGGACCAGGACGCGCAGCGTCATTCCGGCCCGGCACCACAGCACGGCCCGCGGCCGACCGAGGGTCGTTGTGTGCGCACTCGGGTCGTCGGACCACAGCAGGAACCCGATCGGGTCCGGCAGATCGTCCGCGTCGAACGCGCACACCGGCAGTTCCTCGCCCGTCGTACGCGCCAGCCACGTCATGCGGTCGTTGACGAAGAACTGCTCCGCGCCCCGTACCGCCGACTGCATCAGGAACGGATCGGTGAAGCCGTTGACCTGCACCGCGCCCGCACCGCGTTGACCGCGTACGACGTTTTCGTCGGCCCACTGGAGCAGGCCCTGGCGGACCTCGGGTACGTCGCAGGCCCGCAGATGGGTCGTCGCCATCTCAGCCGACCGGCACCAGGGCGGCGTCGTACTGCTCGACGGCCCAGGGCAGCACAACGCAGGACAGCAGGAACCAGTCGCTGTAGCGGTACAGGTCCCAGTCCCGCACCGGGAAGTAAAAGTCGGCGTCGTCCGCAGAGGTGGACCAGGTGTCGGCTCGGGCCTCGAACCGGCCCAGTGTGCGCATCAGGCCCGCTTCGGTGTCGAACTCCGCATCGCACCAGTCCGAGAACAGGTAGTCCTCGGTGTCCTGGGCCGAGATGTGGGCGTGTGCCTCGACCGCATCGGCCGCCGCCTGTCGGACGTAGGCGAGGGCACGCTCCGCGTCGTACTCCTTGACCTCGCTCCCGGAGCCGGGAACCAGCTTCCCCGCCCAGTAGACGGGGTCAATCCGCTCGTTGTTCGGGCTGGGGCGGAAGAAGTCGAGCATGTCGTCGATGCGGGTGAACGACCAGCAGCCCAGCCCGCCGCGCAGGGTCAGCATCCCGGGCCACGTGACGACCTCGCACCAGACCCAGGACGCCTTCGGGAACCGGAAGGACAGATGCCGGTGCAGGCCGTCGTCCTTGACCACGGTCATCGTCGCACCGTTGACCTCGGAGGCGAACCGCTCCTTCGCCGCGGTCATCTGCCGCTTCAGCTCGTCGTACGGATCGATCTCGCTCACCCGGAGCCCTCCCACTGTCCGGCCCGCACCCGTCGGCGGGGCTTCGTGGAGTACAACGACCGCCCCCGGCCCGGGTGACGGGTGGCCAGAACCCCTCTGCCATCGTGGCCACCGTTCCCCCTCCTGTCGGCAAACGAACGAATGACGACAGGCACCCCGGGCGTCCAATGAACCCAGTGATTCCGGGGCCTGACGGCGACTCAGATCCAATGAGATCCGATGACGGTTGACGACAGGGTTAGATGACACCAGAGGTTCGATCAGCCGTCAGAAGCGGGGAACAGCGTGGCCAATCTGGTCTACAAGCGGGTGTCGACCGACCAGCAGTCGACCGACCGCCAGAACCTCGTCCTGGACGAGGCCGGGATCGAGGACCCCGTCGTCTTCGAAGAGGAGGCTGGCACCTCCAGCCGCCTCCACCCACTGGAGCGGCCGAAGTTCGGCGACCTCATTGCGTACGCCCGGCCGGGCGACACCGTACATATCTCCGAGATGTTCCGCCTGGTCCGGGGCACGGGCCACATTCTCGACGTGCTCGACATCCTGCACCGCGACCGCCTCGCCCTGCGCATCCACGACGGCGCGTTCTCCGCGATGGACCTCACCGCCCGCCACCCGCGCACCGGCGAACTGCTGTCCACCGTGAAGTTCATGGTGCAGACCCTCGCCGCCGCCGGCGAACTCCAGCGCGACCTCCAGCGAGAGCTGACGTACGACGGGCTGCGGGCCGCCGAGGCCAAGGGCAACAAGGGCGGGCGCCGCCCGGCCGTCAAGGCCGAGCTGATTGACGCCGTACGTACCGCATACCTGGAAGGCCGCTCCATCGCCGCGCTCGCCCGCGACCACCAGGTCAGCCGCGGCGCCATCCGTACCGCCGTCGCCGACCTCCTGCCCGACTACACGGCCGCCGACCCAGACGCCCCGGCCCCGGAAACACCGGTCGTCCTCGACATGCCCGGCAAGGTCGCCGACTTCCTCCGCGCCGTCGAGCTGGAGCCCGTCGAGCGCGTCACGCTCGACCAAGCCCTGGCCGTACGACGCGGCCAGGGCTACACCCTGCGCGTCACTGCCGTACCCGCGGTCCACCGCCAACTCCTCGACCGCTGCCAGCCCCTCGACGGCACTGCGGCGGTCCCGGCCCAGCGCAAGGCCCGCCGCGAGTACGAGAACCGCGTCAACGCTCTCGGGGCTCACGCCGGGAGCTGAAGAGACCCACCAAGATCAAGAACTGGCGGCTTTTGGGCTTACCTCGGCGCTACCCCATGGACGCCCAGGAAATTCAGGAGCAGCTGCGCCGCGAGGCCGAAGAGACAGAGCGCGCGAGCCGGGAGCTGGCCGAGGCGCTGGCCGAAGCCGCCCGCCGGGACGGCGGGGCCTGAGAACGAGGAAGTCAGGGGCCGGTACGGATGATCCGTACCGGCCCCTGACGCGTTCACGATGCCGAAGAGCGTTGCCAGCCGGTCACGGCGGCCATCACGTTGAAGGTCTTGCTCATGAGCAGGTCGGTAGCTTGGGAGCGCAGCATTTGCACAGCCCCGAGCTCCCGTTCTGATAGAACGGGGATTCGAGAGGAGGGCTCGTGACCACGCCCGCACCCACTCAGCGTTCGACGACCACCCTGACCTGCTCACCAGCCCAGGTAGGCCGGTGCGCGCGCTGCCACATGCCGTGTCACCGCTACGGCGTCGGCGGAAGCCCCTTGTGCGTCACCTGCCGCGAAGCCGTCGAGGCCGCGCGCAGCAAGAAGGCGTCGTGAGCCGGCCCGCCTCGACCTCGACCCGGCCCGCCTACACGTAGCCGGATCCAGCACCAGCTCCACGAGCGCCCTCGCCGGCCTTCCGGCGAGGGCGCTCGCGCTCGCACTGCACGGGCCGGCCGCGGGAAGCGGCGCCTTCCGTCCTCGGGGCGTCGCGGGTGCCGGACGATGTGGTCGTCGGCCTTCACGCATACGTGATGCGGAGTACGCATATCCAGTACAGAGGAGACGCTACGGCTCACCGTCGCCGCCCTGATGCGGCTACCGGCGAGCGCCGGGCCGACCTTGCTGACGGCCTCCGGCTGAACCAGGCGCAGGTCAGCCGGAAGCAGAGTGGCTCCGCCGCCTGGTCGCTCGACGACATCGACTGGCTCTCTCCGCCCACTACGGCATCCTTGTCTGTGACCTGCTCGCCGGCGTCGACCGAGCTGTGCACTGCCTGCCCACCCGCCGGTACGCACCAGCACCGGGCGCAGCCCAGCTCACCATCACTCCATAAGGACGGAGGAGTTCGTCGTCCACCGGTTCGGCGCCGGACAGACGACTGGCCGGCACCGGCATTCCGCTCCCGGAGGCCCGGCTGACACGGCAAGATCGTCGGTGGGCTGAGGAAAAAAGGGGAGCGCGGTGGCGAAGCCGGCGAAGAAGCGCGGGGTGCGAATCCCGTACGTCAGGGACGCCACTGGGCGGAAGTTCGGCCCGGACGCGATCGACGTGAAGCCCATCCCGCCGTACACCACCCCCCTCACGTGCTGGGAGTGCGGAGTGGCCGTCCACGTCCGGCACGGCAACGCCGACGACCCGGATTCGAAGGCCTCGTGTTTCGTCAAGAACCCTGGCCTGAAGCACGGTTCGCGCTGCCCCTACGACCTCGAACGCCGCGGCAAGGAACTTGCGGAGGGCTCCGGCAGGACCGTGGTCCGCGACGACGGCCAGTGGCGGCTGATTTGCCCGCCCCTCCCGCGCCCCGGCACCCGCGACCCAGGCAGGAAGCCGCCCGCATCCGCAGCGGGAAGGCCCCGGCCGGCGGGCGGGCCGGCCCGCACGAGCCAGCAGGCCGGGCAGGCCATCGCCTCCGCGCGGCGGATCGTGCGCCTGCTGAACGCCTTCGGCCAGGACCCGGCCGCCGTCGCCGAGTTCGCCGCGACCGTGCCCGGCGGCCGCCGCAACATCGCCTGGCCCCAGTTCTGCCGCGGCCGCGACGACGCCCACCAGCTCGCCCAGAACCTCATCGACACCGGCCGGAGCATCTCCGGAATCCCCCGGGCCGTGTGGGGGCCGGCCTCCAACACCACCGCGGTCGACGGACGCTCCGGCGAGCGCAGCTACACCGTGCACTACACCGCCGCCCAGCCCGTCCTGGTCGGCGGCCGCCGCATGCCGCTGCACGTCGTCATGCGCAGCAGGAACGCCGGCTGGATCGGCGCGACGACCCAGTCGGGTCAGTTCCTCGGCTACGGCTACTGGCGGCTCTACCCCGCGCCCGAGAACATCCAGCGCCACGTCGAGCTCCAGCTCTGGATCGACGAGCCGTGGCAGGCAGACCGGTGGGACACCGACGGCACCACCCAGACTTTCCCGCCCCCGCCCCCGCCGCGACGCCGCCCGGCACCCTCACCACGCCCCGCACCGCCGGCCCCCGTCCCCGCCGGCGGAACCCGCGAAGAGTCGGTCATCTCACCGACGGCGCCGCCGGCCGTGTCCGAGAACCCCGCGCAGGGCGGCCCCGCCGCGACGCCGGACCCCGTTACCGCAGTGCCCCCGGCGGAACCCGCTGCCGTACTCCCACCGGAACCCGTCGCTGCAGTGGCCCCGGCGGGAGCCGAGCCGGAGCCCGCAGCGGGGGAGCAGGTCTCCGAGACGGCAGCGGACCGGATCTCCGAGGCAGAAGCTCCAGGCGCGTTCGGCGGCCCGGACCTGAGTCCAACGGCTCCTGCGCCGGGCACGGCGGAGCCTCGCACGGTGGCCGCCGAGGACCGTACCGAGACTCCGCGACCACCCGTGCCCCCCGCACCCGCGGTTCCTCCGAAGCCGGCGCAGCCGCCCCGGCCCACATCGCCGCCCTCGATCGGGGAGCCACGCCGCCGGCGGCTGCCGGGCTGGCTCGGCCGCCGAGGCAAACGCCGCTGAACGCCACCGGCCGATGACAGACGCTGAACACTGGAGCAAATCCGATGCCCACCCGCCACCCGCGACGCCCCCACCCCGGAGCACGACGGCCCCCGCGCCGAACGCCCCAGCGCCGCCGCTACGCACGCACCCGCCGGCAGCGGCAGCGCGACCGCCAGGTCCTCGTCCTCGGCGCCGGCGTCCTCGGCATCGCCACGCTGTGGTTCGCTGTCGCCTGGCTGGTCACCCACCTATGGGCCGTCGTTATGCTCGGGGCCGTCGCGATCGTCGCCGCGACCTGGTTCGTCAACCACAATCGGCAACGGCAGGCCTGGAACCGGGTGCAGCAGCAGGCGCTGCGCTACGAACTGCCTCAGCTCGACGCCCTGGGCCACCGCGACTTCGAATACGCGGTCCGCGACCTGATGCGCCGCGACGGATGCACCGACGCCCGCCAAGTCGGCGGCTCCGGCGACAACGGCGCCGACGTCCTGGCCACCGACCCCCACGGCCGCACCTGGGTCATCCAATGCAAACACCGAGAAAAAGGCGACCGCGGCAAGGCCGTCGGCACACCCGACCTCCAACGCGTCAACGGCACCGCCCGCCAACTCCACGGCGCCGACATCGTCCTCGTCATCACCAACGGCCGCTTCTCCTCCCGCTGCGCACCACTCGCCCAGCAGCTGCACATGCACCTGGCCGACCGGCGCCTCCTCGCCGCCTGGGCGGCCGGAAGCCGGCCACTGTGGGAACTCCTCCCGAAAATCCCCGCGCCGCGGCCCGGCAACTGAAGCAGTGGCGCGGACGGCGTTTCACAGGCGCACACCGGCGCCCCGGCGTCCGGGTTACATCCGGTTGATGATCTGGACGCAGGCCATCCGGCTGGAGCCTGCGTAGCGGGCGCAGAGCTTTCCGTCATCCATGAGCTGGCCGGGTGCGAAGGACGCGAGCAGCTGGCCGCGGATCCGGAGGGCCTTGACGGTGTAGCTGAAGCCGTCGGGTTCCTTGATGTGGACGGTCGCGGTCCGCAGGTGCTTGGGCGGGTTGGTCCAGGCGGTCGTCACGTGCCCGGGGTTGGCCGAGCCCTGCTTGCCGTCGGTGCTGATGCAGATCTGCGGGCCCGACCAGTGATGGGTGCAGGCCGACGCGGCCGCCTGGGCCGGCACCGCACCAGTCGCGCTCACCAACGCGGCGGCCGCAACCACGAGGGTCCTGAGACTCGATCGGTTCATGCCGGGTCAACGACGTCGCGCCGCCCGGGTACCGCAGCCACGCAGCCCTCTAGCGCCGGCTAAGCGGGAGCGAACCCGTCGTCGCCGGCCTGGCCGTCCTGCGGAGCGCCGTCAGGCGCGGTGAGTCCGGTCTCGGGCCGACATATCTCGCAGGGCTCGACACCCGGCTCCGCCAGGGCGAGCAGCGCCGCAGGCCGGTCGAGGTACCCCTTGTGGGAGCCCTTGTAAAGAGTGCAGCCTCCACGGTGGAGCAGCGAGACGGCGGCCGACCGGCCGGGCTGGAGGGCCCACGCCTGCTCGGCGCGGGCCCGCTGCCGCGCCCGCAGCTGCTGGTCCTCCTGCGCCGCGAGTTCCCGGATCCGCTCCCTGGTGAGCCTGAGCTGGTACTCCAGCCACGCGGCCAGAGCCCTGTTCTTCTCCAGGTCGGAGGTCACGGCTGCCCTTGACCGCCGTCGCTGTCGCTGTCGCTGTCGCTGTCGTGGACGTGCTTGAGGGCCATCCGGGCCGCCACCACCGTGCCCTGCTCCAGCGTCGACCAGAACGGGTGGACCACCACCTCGACGCTGAGCCGGAGCAGCTCGGCCCGGTAGCGGGCGAACTCCGCATCCCGCTGTTCGTTATCCGGGTCGGGTGACTGGATGTACTGCTCGTACGCGGCCTGGGTGGTGTTCAGCGAGGCCTGGGCGTCGAGGAGGTCCTGCGGGTAGGCGTAGGACGGCGAGGGGGTAGCTTTCTGTGGCACCCTGCAAGCGTACTCGTGTTCGATTTTTAAGGGCCAGTGGACGCGCCCCGCACGGCGCGAGACGTACGTACGAGCCGGCGGGGCCGGAGAAGGAGGGTGGCGAGGTGGACGGATCACGCCGGGCCGGCGGGCCGCTGGGCGACCCGCCCTCGCGCGACGCCGTCGAGCTGACCTGCGCCGAACAGGACCTCGCCCCGCTGACCGAGCGCGCCTACCCGGCCCGGCGCGAGCCCGCTGTGCGCGTCCAGGTCGCCGGACGCGAGCGGCGGGCGGCCGCACTGCGCCGGCGCGACTACACCGGCGGCCGGACCGCGTTCCTGCTGGGACTGCTGCCCACCCGCAAGGCCCCGGTGGCTGCGGGTGGGCGGGTGTGGGTCTGGGCGGACGAGTACGCGATGTGGTGCACCGCGCTGCACGAGCACCCCGCCGAGGCCCAGCCCATCTCCGGCGACGCCCGGCCCGTGCGGTACGGACCGGACGGATTCAGCGCCACCCCGCCCGCTCTCACGCGCTGCACCGGTCCAGGGGCCCGGTTGCTGATCAGGGTCGGCGGCCGCTGGAACCCTGCCCACGCCCTCGTACGGGCCCGCTTCCGCGAAGGCCGCGCCCTCGCCGTCCGCATCGTCCTGACCGAGGACGGCTGGCCCATGACCTACCACCGCACCTACTGGTGGGATCCCGCCGCCATCCGCACCGCACACGACCGCTGACAGACCGCGGCCCCGGGCAGGGCTCGGGGTGCGGCGGCCCGTGTACGGCGCGAGGATCGAGATGCGGTTGGCGGCCGCTGGGCGATGCAGCCCGCGCGGCCTGATGCCGTCTCTGACCGCAGGGGGGTCTGGAGGTGTGTGCGTATGCCGCGGCCGCTGTGGTCGGGGGCGATCAGCTTCGGGCTGGTCACGATCCCGACCAAGATCATCAGTGCGACGGAGGACCGCTCGATCCACTTTCGGCGGGTGCATCTGGAGGACATGGGCCGCGTCCGTACGCGCAAGGTCTGCGAGCTCGATGAGAAGGAGCTGTCGCAGGAGGAGATCGGCAAGGGCTACGAGGTCTCCAAGGACGAGGTCGTCCCGGTGACTGACCGGGAGCTGCAGGAGATGCCGCTGCCGACGGCGAAGGCGATCGAGATCGTCGCGTTCGTCGACGCCGGCAGCATCGACCCGGTCCGGATCGGGGAGAGCTACTACCTCGGGGCCGACTTTACCGACCGCGGTACGAGTGCCCTGATCACCCGTTAGAGGCGTCTCCCGCAGCCTCCCGTGCTCGTTTACCGTTCGCGTGCAGCCGCTTCGTGTTGTACGGAACGGAGGGGACCTTTGCGGCGAATTGTGGTTGAGGATTTCCGTGTACAGCGGCTGCCGCGAGCGGGCGGGGAGAGCTCGTACACGATCATGCAGCCTGACGGCGAGGTCGACGCGGAAGCTGACAGCTATCTCCGAACCCATGAGGGCAGCGGGAGCCAGAAGACGTATGCGTACTTCCTCGTAGACCATCTCCGGTGGCGCTCGAGGGAGCGGCTGACCACGGCCACTGCCGAGATGACGGATCTCCTTCGGTACATGGGAGCGGTGGGTGCGATGACGGCGATGCCGTGGGGGCAGCCGTGGCGGGTGCCGCCTCAGCGCCCCTATGGGCAGTCTGGCCTGCAAATCGCGGCGGCCTGTCTGAAGGGCTTCTACCTGCACTCCTGTTCCGAGAAGAAGGTGAACGAGGACTTGCGGGCGGCTTTGGGGGTGCGGCGCCTGCCGACCCAGGCGGATCGCGGCAGAGCGATGCTCGGTCACGTGGTGGCGTCGATGCCGGCGAATCCGCTGGCGCCTCCGGGGGCTGGGCGCAGGAGGCATCCGAAGATGCCGCCGGACGGGGCCCGGGCAGCTCTTCTCGACGTGGTTCGGACGGCGCGGGACGCAATGGTGGTGACGTGGCTGTCGGATACCAGCCTGCGGATCGGCGGGCTCACGGGCCTGCACCTGGTGGATCTGCATCTGCGGGAGAACGCCGGTTGCGGGGACTGCCCGGGTCCACATCTGCACGTCTGCCATCGGGCGGGAAATCCCAACCGGGCGGCGGCAAAGATCAAGCCGGACTGGCGCGTGGTGGACGGGGTTGTGTGCGGCGGGGAGGTGTACCGGGTCAGCCCGGCCATGGTCAGCAGCTACTTCACTTACATGACGACGGAGTACGCCGCGCATGCGGCGGGGCACGGCATGCTGCTGATCCAGCTTTCCGGCTCCCGGCGAGGCGAGCCGTGGTCAGCGGACGCGGCCCGAGGCATGCTGCGCCGGGCAGGCCGGCGAGCCCTACTCGGCGGACGGATTACCCCCAAGGCGTTCCGACACCGGTTCACCAGCGCCGTCATGGACGCGGCTCCCGACGATCCACGCGTGGCTCAGACAGCGGGGAACTGGGCCTCGGCCCGGATGGTTGACGAGGTATACGGTCACCCTGACCTGCACGCTCCGGAGTTCACCACAGCCCTGCGTTCCGTGTGGGGTGAAGGCGAGTGAGCAGCACCGCACTGACGCTTGTCGCATCGGGCAACGAGCGGACCCGGACGGCGGGGGACCGTCTGGAGATGCTCGCAGCGCTGATCTCTGCACCCTCGTTCGACCCGCTGCTGCGCGACGACGTCATTCAGATGCCGCCCGACCACCCCGTATACGGATGGCAATGTGCGGTGGCGGGGTGTGTGCGCAGCCGCGACACGTTCGGCGGATACTGTGCCGGGCACCGGCGCCAGTGGCAGGACATGCGGCAGTCCGGGTCCACGATTGTGGACTTCCTGCGCGTCGCGGAACCGTTGCAGGCTTTGACGCGTCGGGACGGACAGCCCTGCCAGATCTGCCCTCACGCGCAGGCTATCGGCCCCCATGGCCTGTGCTTTCTGCACGCGAAGAACTTCGCCACGTGGCGCCGATGCCGGCGCCGCAAGGGACAGCCCGACGCGATCGAGCACTATCTGGCAGCACAGTGTCCGTACCCGGCCTTTGGGCAGTGCCGCATCCCGACCTGTCCCCGGGAAGGAGTTGAGTGGATCGGCCTTTGCTTCACCCACTTCACTCTGTACGTCCGAAGCAAGCGTCCAGGTGGTGCGCACCGGGTGAGGACCTGGGGACGTCGTCCACCCGACGGGAGCCGGGCCGTAGAGGTCGCCTATGACGACGAGCCGGCCTTCCTCCGGTGGTGCTCAGCTCAGTACCAGTTCGGCCGCATGGATGGGCAGGTATCGCTGCTTGGATTGCATCCGCTGGTGAGGGCGGAGATCAAATGGGGGCTGCACCGGCACTCCACGAAGGCTGTCGAGGGGGCGCACTGGCCCCTGCTCTTTGTGCAGAACCTGGCCACTGAGTGCCGTGAGCAGGACATCACGTCCCTCGTGGATCTCGATCTGGAACGGTGCAAGGCCCATACCAGGAAGATCGCGAAGCATATGCTTCGCGACCTGCGGCTCGTGTACTTCTCCCGCCAGGACACCCGGGACGCCGGTTTCATTGAAACCGGGCACTACGGGATTCAGTTCCCGGACACCGCTACCGAGTTCGACCTGCTGCCTGTCACCCAGCGCTGGCTGCGCGACCTGCTGTGGGACTGCCTCGACGTGCGCCTGACTGCCGACCCGCCCCGAAGCGCCGCTCCACTACGACGGATGACCCGTGGCTGCGCGGAACTGAGCGCGTACCTAGAAGGACAAGCACCCGAGGGCGGCCACTCCCCGCAGTTGCTGACGCGCGATCACATGGTGGCTTTCATCGCTGATCAGCGCCACCGTGCCTCCCACGGACTCCCCACGCTTGCCATTCAGTGCGGCACACTCCGCGGCCCGCAGAAATCACGCCAGGTCACTGCTGGAACGGCTGCCCAGGTCTTTACCGGTGCCCGCCAGATCTTGCGGACCGCACTAGAGACCGGTGCTTGCGAGCGTCTCGGCCTGAACCGCGGCTTCATTGTCGCCCTTCCCTACGGCCGGGCCCCACGCGGCCGGCGTCGTAAGCCGTTCTCGGACGAGGTGGCCCGCGCTCTGGCCGCCGAGGACAACCTGCAAAAGCTTGACGACATGGACTACGAGGACCGCGGCCTGCGCGACATCTGGGAAGCGCTGGTCGTCACCGGCCGGCGCTGCGGCGAAGTCATCAAGCTCCGGCTTGACTGCATCGACCGTCACAACAACCTGCCCATGCTGTGGCACGACCAGACCAAGGTCGGAAACCTCGATGCGGCCATCCGCATCTCCGAGCGTCTCTACCAGCGGATTCGTCGGCGCCAGGAGAAAACAGTCAACCGCTTCATTCAGAGCCATGGCCACCCACCCACCGAGAACGAGCGCCGCGGCCTGGCCCTCTTCACCAGGCGCAGCGCGAATCGCTCAGGCCACAACAGCGTCAGTTACCCCTGGTTCCGGTCCCTGTTCAGCAACTGGGTCTCCAGCCTCGACATCGCCCACTCTGTGGCCCACCAGGCCCGACACACCCTGGCCACCAACCTGATCAAGAACGGAGCGAACCTCACCCACGTCAAGCGCTACCTGGGCCAGGTCTCCGAAGCGATGGCCGAGCACTACGTCCACCTCGCGAACACCGACCCCCGGCTCGAACAGGCCCTGCAGGCCATCTGGGTCACCGGCCCCGGCTCCAGCGAACCCGGCCTACTCCTGTCTTCGGGCCGACCGATGACACCCGAAGAAGCGGCAGGACTGGCGATCGATCTCGCCCGCACCTCTACTCCGGCCGACGGGGGCTTTTGCACATTCCAGCCGGTCATCAATGGGGACTCCTGCCCCTGGAACCTGAACTGCCACAACTGCGACAAGTTCGTCCTGTCCGGCGCCGACCTCCTCTACTGGCACCGCAAGCGCGAGCAATGGCACGCAATGGCCGAACGCGCACCGGACAGCACGACGGCCGACTTCCTCCACGACACCTTCGAACCCACCGCCCGCGCCATCGCCGGCCTGGAGAAGGCCCTCGACGCCGTCGGCCTCCTCAATGACGCGCTCTCACTGGACCTACGCCGCCCCCAGGACTACTTCGGGCGGGTCTGGGCCACCGCCTTCCCTGCCCAGAATCTGAGCCGCCGAGAATCCGAAGAGGACCAGATCACCCCGTGAAGCCCACCGCACCCGAGGCCGCCATCGCTGCCCGTCGGCAACTGACCGAGCAGAAGCTCGCCACGATGAAAACCGCCATCACCCAGCTCCGACGCGAAGGCGGCCGCCTCAGCGTCCGGGCGATCGCACAGCGAGCCGGTGTCTCCGCCACCTTCTGCTACGAGAACAACAACGCCCGGATACTCGTCCGCCAAGCTGTCACCGACAGTCGCAGCAGCCGCGACCGGACGAGCATCGAAGAACACCACCGCGTCGAGGCGACCTGGCGGGAGCGGGCCCTCAACGCCGAGCATGAACTGAAACGGATACACAGAGAAGTCCTCGCCCAGCGGGAGCGCATCGCAGACCTCATGGGCCAGGCCCGCGACGCTGAGACGATGATCCCCGGCGAATCCGCTCAGGTGCTCCGGACCGAGAACGCCGCCCTCAGGCAACGCGTCCACCAACTCAGTCAGGAACACCGCAAGCTCCAAGAACGCCTCGAAGGAGCCCGCTCCAACCTCCGCTTCGCGGACAAACACATCGCCGACCTTCAGGCTCAACTACTTGAACGGGACCAAGCCTGAAGCGGCAACCACGGAACGGACTGCCTGGGTGGCCCCTCAACGGCATGAGAATCACCGGGTGCCAAGCATTGCCAAGTGATCATGCTGAGGTGTGTGCCGGGCCAGTCGGCCGGGGCGGTAGTTGAGAACCACCCTGAGAGGACTTCTGGTGGCAAGAGTTGGGACTATAAGATCCGACGCGTGTCGATGAGAGATGCTTTGAGGCGAAGATGGCTCGACAGGTTGGGCCGCCAGATGGACGCGCTGTTCGAATCTGGTGAGCGATTCGAGTACGAGTGCCCCGCCCTGGTCAGCGATCACTACGAGACGCTGAAGGTGGGTGAGAACGTCAGCGTGGCCGTCTCGAATCAGGCGGTGTACCTCCTGTTCAACGCGCGTCGCCCCCGCGAGGCGACGCGCTTGGTATTCGACGAGATTCAGTTGATCTACCGAACTACCGACAGAACGATACTTATCGAGACATATGACGGCGATGACTACGTTATTGCTCCCCAAAGCGCCACCCTCACCAAGTCAACTACTGGTCTTGCCAACGCCCTGGCCGCATGGGCACCGAACCGAATAGTCGATCAGTACCACCTTGATCTTTTGCCTGACGGCCGCGGCATGACCCTCTTCCAGCTCTCCCTCCGAAACGGCGCAGAGGGATTCGACTGGAGCCTCGTCCCTGACCCGACCCTGAGCGCAGAAGAGGCGCAGCCGTACCAAACCGCGGTGAAGCGACGAGCTGAGATCATCGTCAACCGTGCGACCCAGCCAAAGAGGGACTGATCAAGCCCTGTCTGTGGCAGCCGTCTCCGGTCCCGCCCCGTCACCTGGCTGAGGCCGGAGAGGCAGCGCATATCCTCGTGGGCCGCGACCGGTGGTAGCAAATGACAGCGCGGCGAGGCTGCGATGTGCACCGCTCAGCTCGGGGTTCGACCACTCGCGTCCCCGTGTCGGTGCGACACCCGGGCGCGCCTGGGCACAGGTGAGCCCACGCCACAAGGGCCCCTTCCGAGCAATCCGGCCTGGCATTCCCACACCGGAGTGCGTTGCGCCAGCTCGCCGGTTCCTGGCGAGTGGTGAACGCTTTCGCGTCCGTCGACGCGGACCTGGCGCTCGGCTCGGGCCGCAGATACGACGGTGAGCGTGGGGCCTGCCTTGACGCGCGGCCGGGTAGCCCTCGGCGGGGACGGGGGTCTCCAACCTCAGATCGGCCGAACCGAGCTTCAGTTCTCAGCGTCAAAGACCCGATTGACCCAATCGAAGACGTTGTTGGACAGGACGAGGAGGCTGTCGGAAAGCTTGCCGAGTTCTTCCGGCGCCAAGGGCTGGGTCTGCACCTTGCGCTTCTTCTGGCTGAGCATGACGAACGGCTGACCGTTCGCCCGGGATACCCACATACCGTGGATGTAGGCGTTGCGGCACTTCAGGTGGGAGTCGATCTCGTCCAGTAGCTTCACCAGGTCGGACTGCGCGGCGCCTGAGATCCGGCCGTCGGCGGCGGCCTTCCGCGCGAGCTCCATAGCCTCCCTCACGAGGGCGCCTGCCGGTACGCCGTCGAGAGCCTCGCGCTGTTTGTCTGTGGTGACCAGCCGTCCACCTGTGTAACGCACCACCGCCTCAAGGTTTCCGGCGCGGTACACCATGCGCCCGAGGGCCGCCTCGATCACGTTCAGGTCGGCAGGTATGCCGCTTTGCTCGGTCGTCATGAGCGCCAGGCTCCCACAACGCCCCCGATGAGAGCGCCACCGCTCCGCGGAAGGGCGCTTGGGAAGGCTCCCAGCAGCTTCGTGATCGAGGCGATGGAACAGTCCGAGCCAACGTGTCCGCGACACATTGCCACAGCTCAGAGCCCATTCGGTCAGCTTGACGGTCGGTAAAGCCGACGGCCAGGTCGCCGCCAAGCCCTACACCCTCCTGCGCAAGGCCCTGGAGCGCTCCGACAAGGTCGCCATCGCGAAATGGGCGTGGCACGGGCGTGAGCGGCTGGGGCTCTTGCAGGTGCGGGAGGGTGCGATCGTGCTGCACGCGATGCACTGGCCCGACGAGGTCCGCAGCCCCGAGTCCCTCGCACCGCGGCCGGTGGAGCTGGACGAGGGAGAGATCGAGCAGGCCGTCCAGCTCGCCGAGTCCATGACCACCGATGACATCGCCCAGTTCCGGGACCACTACCGCGACGCTCTGGAAGAGCTGATCGAGGCGAAGTCCGAGGGCAAGCAGCCGCCCGAGCCTGCCGACGGCACCGGGGCGGGGGAGGGCGGCCAGATCATGGACCTGATGGCCGCCCTGAACGCCTCCGTCGCCGCGGCGAAGGAGAAGCGCGGCGAGAGCGGCGAGGACGCCACCGTCCACGAGATCCGGCCCCGCAAGAAGAGCCCCCCGAAGAAGCCGGCCGCCAACAAGAAGACCGCAGCGAAGAAGACGACGGCGGCCTCGAAGAAGCGCTCGGTGTCCTGACCGGGCTGGACCGACTCAACCGACGGTGACTCCGCGAGGGCCGGTGCCACGAGGCCGAGACCGACAGCCGACGGGGCGGAGATACCGCGTCCGGAGCAGGAGCACACCGTGTCCGAACGCGCGGTGCAGCAGCTCGTCGTCGCACTGGTCCGGCCCGGGGCACCGGTCAGTCCAGCCAGCCGACGTCGCGTACCTCGATCCCGTCGCGGTAGGCGACGAAGACGATCCAGCACGAAGGCCCGAACACCTCGGCGATCTCCTCTCCCCCCGAGGCCGGCCACCAGTCCGGGCGCCCCGCGGTCTCAGCGAGCAGATCCCGCACCGCCGCCCTCGCCTCCAGCGGCAACTCGGTCATGGCCTCGGCGGCCAGCCAGTCCAGTCGTACGCTCCGCATCCTGCCCCCAGTCGTTCGGTGGATCAGCACGCTACGGCGAGCGACCGAAGCCTGGTCGGGCCTGTGGATAACGGGAAGCGAGGCCGTCGGGCAGTTGCTGCGTCCGTACGGGGCGCCCTCTGCGTTGCGTGGCCTCGGATCAGATACGCGCGGCGGCTATGAGGGTGCCTGAACGGCTTCGAGGTAGGTACTGACGACTTGGCGGCGTACTTGGGCGATGGTCGCCTGGTAGCCGTGGCAGCGCGGAGCGATGTGGGCGGAGATCTGCGCGTCGGCGCGTACACCGTCACGGTACCCGCCGTTATAACGGTGGACGATCAACCTGATGGCTCGGCGTTGCCAGGCGGGCAGGGCGGCACCGTAGCGGGTGCGGAGCATACGGCTTACGGCCATGACGGGGTGCTCGTTACGGGGATGGGTCCGCTTGGAGTAGATGTGGTTGATCAGGTTGTCGAGGGCTTCGAATCCGTCCGGGCCGTCGTGCTCGTGGGCGATGACCGCGCTCAGGGTGCGGGCGGCGATCTCGCCTGCCAAGACGATGAGACCGACGTGAGCACGCTGCCAGGTCCCGGCGACGTGCTTGCTGCTGGCGGCCGGAGTGAGGCATGCGGCCGCGAGGATCCGCTCGATCTCTTCGCCGTCGGCGTCCGGGTCGAGCGGCCTGTTCGTGGACAGCATCCCGACGGCAAGACGTCGCACTTCTCCATGGACGTCACCGCGCTCGCCAAGGCCCCGACACCGGACCAGCCCTGGTGACGCACAATGCCCCCGCCCCGGCTTCGGCCGGCGGCGGGGGCGTTTCGTCGTGTCTGGGGCGTTGGAGGCCCCAGCTATCAGGCCGCGTCCCCACGCAGTATCGCCAGAACGCGACGGTCCCCGGCAAGCTCACGCTCAGCCTCGGCGATCTCCGCCTCGCGGGCATCGAGCCGCAACCGCCGGCTGTCCCGCTCGGCGTCCTCCTGCATCCCGGGCCGGATGTCGTCCCCCGCGCTCGGCAGTAGACCCGGCACGACCGTGTCCAGGTGGTCCTGGCACACACGGGTCGCAAGGCCCGTCCCGAGGCTGTAGCCACCGCACCCGGGCCCCGAGCACATACGCAGGAGCGCGCTGTCGCCAGTGAGGCCCGGATCGTCGTCGCTGATGTAGCGCAGCACCCCGCCCACGACCAGCACCTCCAGCGCTGCGTCCTCCAGCAACACCGTCACCGCGTCCAGGGGCGGCATGCCCCACAGCCCCATGGCCGCGCGGTCCTCGGCAACGCCGGCGAACAAGCGCGCAGCGGCCAAGGGGCCCAGGCGGAGGGTGCCCCGCGGTTGTCGGTGAGGGTGGCGGTGCCCCCGGTAGCGGCGGTACTGAGCAGGTCCGTGAGCTTCATCAGAGTCTCCTAGAGTTCGCCGCCGTCGGCCGGTGCCGACGGCTTGATGAGATCGGTACGAGCGCCTGGGCCGGGCCGAACAGCGTTCTGCCGGCGGATCGGATCGGCGGGGTAGCGAGCGACAGCGCGGCCGCTGACGGGGTGGCGGATGGTGTCGGTGCGGTCGATGTGCCAGCGGGACATCTGACGGCGGACGGACCCGGGCGCGATACCGAGGTAGTCGGCGACCTCGTCCCGGGTCCACAGCTCGGGGGTGTCGGGCATGCGGGTCAGTTCTCGTAGGTGGCGGCGAGGGCTCCGAGGATGTGGTTCGCGGTCTCCTCGGACACGGTCAGCCAGTGGTCGTTGTCGATGCCGGGGGCGGTGACGTCGCGGACCGGGCGCCGGTCCAGGATCAGGTCCGGGTCGTCAGCGACGAGGTCCTGGAGCAGCGCGAGGATGGCGGTGTGGGCGTCGCGCTGGCTGAGGCTGTAGGCGTATGCGGCGTCGTTGCAGAGGTCGTAGGAGGCGAAGCCTCGGCCGGCCATCCCCTCGAAGATGTCGTAGGTCAGCGGGGCCGGGGGTGCGCTTACGGGCTTGGTGTCGTTGTAGAGCGCGTACTCCCCTTCCGGGGCCCAGTTGTTGTCCCAGAGCATGAGGCCGATGTGCTGGAGTTCCAGCGCGGCGGCCGCCTTCCCCGCGTCGATGTCGGCCTCGTCGAGGCTGGCGGCCACCGGGAGGTCCGTCGTCATGATCTCGCCGCCCTCCACCTCTTCGTACAGCCCGTTCTCGGCCTCCTCGGGGTCATCGGGGAAGTACACCTTCCGGACCTCCATCTCCATCTGGCCTGAGACGTAGGCCGGGTGGAAGGTCAGCCGGACCTGGATCGATTCCATGTCAATGTCCTTGTGTTCGTGGGTGGTTGCCCTTGGCGATGACCTAACCTTGCCCCACGTGGGGCAAGGTTGGCAAGGGGTGTCACCCGAACGAGTGAGAAACCTATTCCCGAAGGCCGGCACTTGCTATGGTCGTCCCGTGTTCCCCGCCAGCGCGGGGGTGATCCAGACGGGTCTGCTGCACAAAAATGCTCCCCAACGCCAAGGGGATGGCCCAACCCGGACTGACTCCTTCGTCCACGGGCACCACTGCTCCCCTACGCCAAGGGGATGAACCCCGTTACGAGCAGAAGCCACGGGCACCCCTCGCACGAGCGGGGATGAACAGCCGCACGAAGCCGCATCACTGTGTAGCGGAGGCCGCGCTCGGCGCGGGCCGGGTCGACCAGGAGCTCGAAGGGGCGCGTCAGCAGGGCCTGGGAGTACGCGTCGTGTGCGGGTGTGGCGTCGTCCGGTGCCCACAGGCGACGCAGGGGGTGCGCCCGGGGTGCGGGCGCGGTGGCGTCTTCCGTGGGAAGTCGGCTGTCCGGAACGGGAACTCGGCGGGCCGGCCGCTGCCGTCGTCCAGGACACCCGCGAAGTGGCCGGCGGGCACCGGGCGGTGGTCGATGCGGCGATGGACGCCAGGTGCGCGCGGCGCTGCACAAGGTGTGGGCGAACCGGGCCGGGCACCCGCGCAGCGCGGCTCGGTCTCGGTGCTCGCTACTGCCTTGCGGCTGAGGCGATGAGTTCCCGCAGGTTTCGGCCGCTTCGACTGCCCGCGTAGGGCTCGGCTTCGTCGTGGAGTTCCACAAGGCGGTCGGCGACGCGGCGGGACTCGATGACGCCGAACAGGGCGAGTGCGCGCTGGGTTTCGAGCAGGGCGCCGTCGAGTTCTTCGGCCGCGACGTGGGTGCGGGCCAGGCCGAGGTGGTCGAAGGCCTTGCTGCGGACTCGGTGTTCGGGCCGGTGGTCGAGTGCGTGGCTGATCAGCGCGGTGGACTTCTCGGCCCGGCGGGCGCGGTGGGCTCCGGTGCTGTGCTTGGCGGCGATCTGGTGCGCGACGCCGAGGGTGGCGGAGAGTTCGGCGGCGTCGAAGAAGCTCATGTGGGCGGGTTCGGCGGCGGTCGTGACGCGGGTGAACGCTTCCTGGGCGTGGTCGGCGGCGCGCTCGCTGTCGTCGAGGTTCCCCAGGATCGCGTGGAAGCGGGCTTCGAGGGCGGCCAGCATCGATACGGTGGCCGGGGACATGCGGCGGCGGGCGCCGAACTGGGCGAGGGCGACGAGGTCGAGCGCGTCCTCGTAGCGCTCCAGGTGGGACATCTGGCGGGCCATGCACTGGAGGATGTGCGCCCCCAGTGCCTTGTCGCCGCCTTCGGCGGCCGCGTGCAGGGCGGTGACGAACAGGCGCTGGGCGCTGGCGTGGCGGCCGGCGTCGAAGCTCATCCATCCGGCCACCGATCCGAGGTCGGCGACGGCGGCGAAGAGGGCCTGTCCGGTCTGTGCGGTGTAGGAGCAGGAGTTGAGCATGGTGACGGCGTCGTCGAGCTGCCCGAGGACGGCCTTGCGGGAGAGGGCCCCGCCGTGGCGGTTGTCCAGGTCGCGGAAGGTGGCGGTGGCGGCCCGGATGCCCTCGACCTGGGCGGCTCCGATGCGGCCCGAGCGGGCGCTCAGCGCCTCGGTGCCGTCTGCGGTCGGGGCGGCGGTGGCCCAGTGCTGGAGGGGGGCGAGCAGGTCGTCGCCGGCGTGTACGCCCTGGGCGTCGGTGCTGGTGCGGGTGGTCGGCAGCATGAATTCGCTCCGGGTGATCTCGGTCAGGGCACCGATGGTGCTCGACGCCTCCCACGGCAGATCGGGATTCCGGGGGTCCGCCAGCCCCTGCGGGCCGGGGAGCCCTAAATCCGCGCAGGTGAGGGTCGTGCCGGCCCGCGCGCCGATCACCTCCGTGATCAGCTCCGGGACCGGGGAGCGCGGCATCTCGCCCTTGAGCCACCGGCGCACCCGGCTCTCGTCAGTGGCGACACCGCGCTCGCCGAGTTCGGCGGCTCGCTCGGTGATGGCCCTGGCGAGTTCCACGTTCGACATGCCTGTGCGTGTGAGCCAGTACGCCAGGAATGTGTTGGGCCGCCGGTCGTTCGGGGGCCTTCCCATGGACGCCTCCGTCTGCTGATTCGGACCAGCGTAGGAGCTGATGGGGCGTCGGGGAACAGGGCTGGGCTCTTCGCCGGAATTCGCCGAGCCCGCGGTCGTTGCGCGCCGACGGCGCCGCCGTTGTCTGCCGGGCTCCGCCGAGTTCCGGTCGCTGCCGGACTCTGGTGATCTGGTTCTGCCCGGCCGGAACATCCGGCCGACGGGCGAACAGTTCACCGATGGAGAGGTTGCTCCCATGTTCGAGATCAGCTCCGAGAACGCCGCCGAGAACACCCAGGTCGCTCCGGTCGCGCCCTTCACGCCGCTCGTGTCCGCCGAGTCCGTCATCACCGCGACGCACGGCCGGCAGACCTTCAACGACTCCGACAAGGACAACTACTTCGAGGGCTGAGCCCTCGCGGTCTTCTCGTAGGTGCACGGCGCCGCTCGCTCTCCAGGCCGGGCGACGCCGTGCACCACCTCGACTGCTGATCATGCGTTCCGTACGGCGCGACAAGCCCTTGGCTGTCGCGCCGCAGTCGCTCGACACCGACGTGAGGAGTAGGCATGAGCCAGATGTGGGTTGCCGGCGGACCAGGTCTTGCCCCACCGCGCGGGGGCACCGCGCTGTCCCCGCGCGTACGGGCCTGGCAGGCGGGACTGCGGGTGCGGAGCGTGCACGACGGGCCGGTCCACGTCAGCGTGGTCGGGGACTGCCGGGTCAGCCCGTCCGCGCTGCGGGCCGAAGGACTCGGCTTCGCGGGGGCGGGCCGGTGGGAGGACCTGACGCGCTGGCCCGGGTCGTACTGGGTGATGGCCGGCTTCGAGGGCTGCACGTTCGTCGCGGGTGATCTCGCCGGGGTACGCGGGCTGTTCGTCGGCCGCGGACCTCGCGGTGTGATCTGGAGCTCGCACGCCTCGCACGTCGCCGCGCAGCTCGGTTCGGCCCCCGACCTTCCGCTCCTGGCCGCGCAGCTGGTCGCCGGAGCGGAGCACTGGCCGGGCCGCTCGCTGTACGAAGGCGTGGACCAGGTGCCCGGCGGTCACGGCCTGCTGCTCCAGCAGGACCGCTGGGAGACGGTCGATGTGACCGGCCTTCCGTCTCCTCTCACCCTGGCCGACGGGGCGGCCCGGGTGGGGCAGGCCCTGACCGAGGCGGCCGAAGGGTACGCGAGCGAGCACGATGAGGTGGGCGCGGACCTGTCCGGCGGACTGGACTCCTCGACGCTGGTGCTCCTGGCCGCGCAGCGCCGCCCCGTACGGGCGGTGACCTACGGCGGGCCCCTGGCCAGCGCCGAGGACACCGCGTTCGCCAAACGCGTCGCCGCGTACGCGGGCATCGAGCACCACGTGTGCGAGGGCGGGCCGCAGACATGGCACTTCGCATCCCCGCCGCCCGCTGCCACGGACGGGCCGACCCTGTCGTCGGCGATAGCCGGGCTGGACGCCGCCTACCTTGCGCCGGCCGCCGGGCTGGGAGCTCATCTGACAGGGCACGGCGGTGACGTGGTGCTGGAGTCGTCGACGGCGGCGTTCGTCGACCTCCTCCAGCGGGGGCAGGCGCGGGCAGCGAAGACACAGGTGACGGCCTGGGCGAGGCTGCGCGACCAGGCCCCGGGGCCGCTATGGCGGCAGGTCAAGGCGTCCGCCGCGCTGGGCCGCGACGAAGCGGTGAAGCAGACGGCCGACCGGATCGAAGCGGGCCGCATCGACGGGGTATCGCGGGTGTGGTCCTGGTGCCAGCCGGGCCCCGCCGCCGCCTGGCTCACCGCCCACGGCCGCAGCACCGTGGCCCAGCTGCTGCGCGCAACGGTCACCGGCGGCCCCGAACCTCTGGCCGGGGACTGGGACGACTGGTCCGCGCTGCGCCTGAACGGGGCGTCCGCCCGGCACGAGATCACCCTCTACGAACCCCTCGACGTCCACCCGGTCTATCCCTTCCTCGACAACGCCGTCGTCCGGGCCTGCCTGGCCGTCCCCGCGTACGAACGCCGCCGCAACGGCGCGTACAAGCCGCTGCTCGGCGCGGCGCTGCCCGGCCTGCCGCCGTGGCTGACCGGCCGCCGCTCCAAGGGCTCGTTCGGCCCGGTCCTGATGTCCGGACTGCGGGCGCACCGCAACAGCCTTCACCACCTGGTCGCCACAGCCCCGCTCGTACAGGCGGGCCTCGTGGACGCACGCCGGGTGACCGCCGACCTCGACCGCGCAGCCGGCGGAGAAGCAACCGCACCGCGCGCGGCCCTCCAGCAGTTCCTGACCGCCTGCCTGTGGCTCGACAACCCAGCGCTCCCACCGCCGGCCGCTGCCCCGGCAACGAAGGCGGCGGCATGCTGAAGCGGCCCGATGACGTGCACACGGCCTCGCTCGGCCACGGCATGACCGCGGTGCTGAACGTGCGCACCGGCCGGTGGGTGTGGATGGACGAGGACACGCGACGGATCTGGGAGGCCGCCCTGGAAGCCGGCAGCGCGCTGCGGGTCCTCACCGACTCGGTGGTGGCCCGCGGCCACGACCGGCAGCAGGTTCAAACAGCGCTCTCCTCGACGCTGGCGGCACTCCACGAGCACGGACTGCTCGCCGAGCACACGCCACCACCGCGTCGGCGCAGGCCGCTGTGGCGGGTGATCACATGCCGCTGATGGCCGAACGCGACACCACGGACCCCGCGCCGCCGCTGCTCGTACGCGCCCTGGCGGCAGCCGCCCTGGCCGTGGCCGTTCCCGCCCACCGCCTGCCGCTGCGCCGGCTCGTACGCACCATCCAGACCCTGGAGGGCCTGCCCGAGGCGAACGCCGACTTCGCCCGGCAGGTGCATCGGGCGGTCCTCGCAGTGCGCCCGGCATGGTGGGGCGGCCGGCTCGCCTGTATGGAGGTCTCGCTGGCGACCGTGATCGCGCTGGGCCTGTGCGGCCGCCGGGCGCACTGGGTTCTCGGCGCCCGCGCGCTGCCCAACGAGGCACACGCCTGGGTACAGGGGCAGGGGTACGTCCTCGGGCTGGAGGAGAACGACCCGGTCCGTCCGTGGACAGCCGTACTGATTACCCCTCACCACCCGCACGAGTGAACAGAGAGGCGTCATGTTGACGCGCGGCGCCTTTCACCTGCCTGGTTGTGCAACTGGACAGGCAACTCGGATGCGTTGAGCGGCGCACGTCCCCTACATCATGAGGAGTGACGACACCAGCACCCGCGACCGGCGCGCCGCCGGTCATGCGCCTCAAGGAAGACCCGCACCACACCACCGCGGCCACGGTCAGCACCTGGGCCATCGCCCGCCGCCTCCCCTCGACCCTCCGGTCGGCCGCCCGGCTCGGCTGGGCCGCCGACCGCAGGGCCCTGTGCGTCATGCTCGCCGCGCAGGCCGCAGCCGCCGTACTGGCGGCCGTGGCCCTGGCCACGACCACCACCGTGGTCCAGCACGCGCTCGACCTCGTCAACGCCTACTCGGCCCATCGCCCGGTCGGCGCCCTGCTGACCGCAGCCGCCCCCTCGCTCGTACTCGTCGGCACCGCGCTCGTCGGCCGCTCACTCGCCGACGCCGGCGCGCAGGGGGCCGCCGCGCGGCTCGGACCGAAGGCGGCACGCGAGGCCGACATGCAGGTCCTCGCCGCCGCATCCGACGTGGAGCTCGCGGCCTACGAACACCCCGGGTTCGAGGACAGCCTCGACGCCGCCGGCCGAGGCGCCGAAGCCGCCCAGGAACTCCTCCAGGACGCGCAGAGCATGGTCTCCGCGCTCGCACAGCTCGCCGCCGCAGCAGCGGTTCTTTCCGCTCTGCACCCTGCCCTGCTCGGCCTTCTCGTCCTGGCCGCGCTGCCGCGCGGAATCGCTGCCGTGAAAGCCGCCCGGATCGAGCACACCGCCGCGCACACCACACTCTCCGACAACCGGCTGCGAGCCGTCCTGCGGAACTACTCCACCACCCGCAACACCGCCGCGGAGATCCGCGCGGGCGGCATGGGCCCCTTCCTCACCGCCCGGTACGGACAGGTCTCGGCCCGCCTGGAAAGCGAGGCGCTGTCAGCCGCCCTGCACGCGCTGCGCGTACGGCTGGGAGGCGACGCCGTCTCCAGCCTCGCGATGATCGCCGCCTGGGCCGTGCTCGGACTCCTCGTCACCGGCGGAAGCATCGCCCTGGCCGCCGCCGGCACCGCCCTCTTCGCGATGCGCACCTCCAGCGGCACCCTCACCGCGATGATGCGCACCGGCGCCAGGCTGTTCCGCACCAGCCTCTTCCTCGACGACTGGACCTCGTTCCTGCACACCGCGCACGGCCTGCGCACGCGACGCGGCACGACGGAGGTACCGCAGGACGGCCCCACCGTCATCACCGCCCGCAACCTCACCTACACCTACCCCGGCACCAGCAGCCCCGCCCTGGCCGGCATCGACCTCGAACTCAAGAAGGGCCAAGTCGTAGCCCTCATCGGAGAGAACGGCTCCGGCAAGACGACCCTCGCGCACCTCCTGACGGGCCTCTACCTGCCCGATCACGGCAGCGTGGAGTGGGACCAGGTCGACCTGGCCGACGCCCGCCCGCAGAGCGTGTGGAAGTGCGTGTCGATGGTCCCGCAGAGCTACACCCGCTGGCCCCTGACCTGCCGGGAGAACATCACACTGGGCCAGACCGGCCCCGACGGCGACGAAGGGGTGATGCGAGCGGCCGAAGAGGCCGGAGCCACGAGCGTCATCACCAAGCTCTCCGAAGGGCTCGACACCTCCCTGGCACGGTCCTGGTGGGGCGGCCACGACCTCTCGGGAGGACAGTGGCAGCGCATCGCCATCGCCCGCGCCTTCCACCGCGACACCCCAGTCCTCGTCCTGGACGAACCGACAGCCGCCCTCGATGCCCGCGCCGAACACCAAGTCTTCTCCAGACTGCGAAGCCTGTCGGCGGGCCGCACCGCCCTCTTCATCACACACCGCCTGGCCAACGCCCGCGTCGCCGACCACGTCGTCGTCCTCGACAAGGGCACGATCGTGGAGACCGGCACGTACGAAACCCTCCTGCGCCGCGGCGGCCTGTTCGCGGAACTCCACGCGCTACAGGAAGGAGAAAGCTGACCGAGATCGACAAGATTCGTCGGGGCTGGCCCATAACGGCCTTCGCGAATCAAGAGCTCCCGGGCTGCGCCCTGTCCACCTTCGACCAGCGACTGGCAGACCAGCACGCAGCTCACCACCCGCTGCAGCGGTCCCAGATACTCAACGCCGTCTACGACCGCCTTCGTACCGACCTTGCGACAGGAGCACCATGACCGCCGCGCCGCCCCGCACTTCCGCGTTCTCCCTGGAGCCCTTTCCCGAACTCCAGCCCGGCGACGACCTCGCCGGCGCGATCTCCGAGGCCCTTGCCCGTACCGGCACAGAGCTGCTGGACGGAGACGTCGTAGTGGTCGCCAGCAAGGTCGTTTCGATCGCCGAGAAGCGCTACGTCAACCTGGCCGACGTCACACCCTCCGCCGAAGCCGCCGACCTGTCAGCGCGTACGGGCAAGCCGGCCACAGTGGTCCAGCTCATCCTGGACTTTACCGAGCACTTCCTCGCCACCGAACGCGGTCCGATCATCGCGCGCCACACCCTCGCGCCACCAGCTCACCTCCGCCGGGATCGACCGAGCCGGCACCGACGGCGCGTGGCTGCTTCCCGAAGAGCCCGACGCTTCCGCCCGCGCCCTGCGCGATGCCTTGACCACCCGGACCGGCGTGAAGATCGCGGTCGTCATCGCCGACTCCGACGGCCGCGCCGACCGCCGCGGCGCCACCTGCATCTCCATCGGCGCCGCCGGGACAGCACCCCTGCGAGTCACCGAGCACGGCGGGAAGCAGCAGGAGGAAACTTTCACCGACATGATCGCTGCCGCAGCCGGAATCATCCTGGGCCAGCGGGGCCGCGGAGCCCTCGTCGCCGTCCTGCGAGGCATCGCCTACACCCCGTCGGACGAAGGCGTGAGGACCATGCTTCATCACGCCCCCGTATGAGATCCGGCCCCACGCCCCGAGGATGACCGGGGCCGCCCGGCGGGATCCCAGGGCCGTCGCAACACATGACGGATGGGGGGCACGCCTTCTCCCGGCCGTGGACAGCGCAGGCCGGACCGGATCGTGTGCACGCTCCCGCCTCGTACTGATGAACCGCCACGAAACCCCCTTCGCCTCGCCCACGGTTGCGTTAGAAGGGGGGCTATGACGACTCCTGACGACCCGCTGCTGGTCGAGGCGATCTGGCGGGCGGGCGACCTGACGCGGGCCTACCTGGTCCAGGACCGCGAGCAGGTTTCCGCGTGCCTGACCGGGCTGGACACGGCCGTGCTGGACCGGGTCCTCGCGTGGCTGGCTCTGGACCACGACAAGCTCTTCGGGGACCTGGGGGAGCCGGCGATGTCGCTGCGGGAGCTGGACGCGGCGGCGGCCCTGGCGCCGCTGGAGGTCGAGCTGGCGGTGACGACGGCCGTGCGCCGGGTGGCTACGGGGGAGACGGGGCTCACCGGAGCGGTGGAGACACTGGCGCCCCTGGACCGCATTCACGCCGTCGCGATCTGCACGACAGTCCTCCAGCTGGAGGCCTACGGGCGCGACGAGGCCCTGGCGCAGCTCGACGTCGCAGCCGCCCGGTGCGAGCGGATGGGCCATCACCGGCCCTACCCGAACCCGATCGTGTAAGCCACCGCACGGCGGCACTGTGCGTCGACTCGCAGGTGTGCGCAGGCAGCCGCCTGACCTCCCGTGGGGAGGGCCGGGAGGGGCGGCAGGACCCGCCCGCTGGGGGTCCACACGGGCAGGGCCTGAACGGGGGAACCGCCTGGGGGGCAAGCTCCGGCCGCGTGATCAACGATGCACCTGAATCAGCCACGACGCTAGAGGCGTGACCGAAAACAGGTAGCCAGGCGGTTAGTGCAGGCCCCCGCGATGCGCTTCGCGACGCACCCAGGCGGCATGCGCAACGGCCCTATCTGCTCGCTTCCGTACCTCGCCCACCAGATGCGGCGGGATCGGACTTGGCTCGCCGTTGGGCTCCAGCAGCAAGTCCGCTTTGTGGGTGGGTCGCAGCTGATCGGCACCGGCGTAGCAGTCCGACCAGCCGATCGTGTGCCCCGACGGCGGACAGACTCGTTCAGCATATGCGCGCGTACGGGCTGCACGACGGGGTCGACCGCGAACCGGGTCGCGGAGCCGGTCGTCCCCCACGCGTACGGGCTGCACGGCGGTCTCGGGAGCCGAGGCCAGCAGGACGACGGTCGTCCCCCACGCGTACGGGCTGCACAAATGCGGCGACGTGCCCCGGGTGTCTGGTAGCGGTCGTCCCCCACGCGTACGGGCTGCACGCTGCGCTCGAACTCAGGTCATCAAACAGGATCGGTCGTCCCCCACGCGTACGGGCTGCACCCCGACAGCCCGTCGGCGTTGTCTCCATGTCGCGGTCGTCCCCCACGCGTACGGGCTGCACCCTAGGTGACGTGCAGCGTTAGAACAGTTTTGCTTGTTCTTGACGTGGGTTGGGGGACGTCGGCGGATCGTTCCGCCGAGGTGGCACTGTGCCGGGTGGCGCAGTGTCTTCCCGTTTCTTCGTCTCGTGCTTCCGGGCCCGTGGGCCCGGGAGTCTGACGGAGACTCCGCGGGCGTTTTGGGTCTCCCCCCTACCGGGGGCGACCGTTCCTGCTGGTTGGGTGCCGTTGAGAACGGCGTGGGTTGCGATGTTGCGGGCTGCGTTGGTGTCGCGGTCGAGTCGCAGTCCGCAGGTTTCGCAGTGGAACGTCCTGTCGTTCAGCGTGAGGCGTGGGTTTTGCCATCCGCAGGCCGAGCAGGTCTTGCTGGAGGGCCACCAGCGGTCGAGGACCGCGAGCTGGGAGCCGTACCAGGAAGTCTTGTAGGTGAGTTGCCGACGCAGTTCTCCGGGGGCGGCGTCCAGGATGGACCGGTTGAGGCCGGCCTTCTGCCGCACGTTCTTTCCCGGGGCAGCGGTGGTTCCGCGTGCGCTGCTGGTCATGCCTGTGACGTTGAGGTCTTCGATCGCGACGGTCGCGAACCGGGTAGTGAGCTGCTTGGTCAGGGTGTGCAGCGTGCTGTTGCGGCGCTCGGCGACTTCGTGGTGGAGGCGAGCGACCCGGCTGCGGGCCTTGCCCCGCCGTTGGGAGCCCTTCTGCGTGCGGGACAGGGCCCGCTGGGCCTTGGACAGTCGCTTCTCGGCACGGCGGACGTGGCGGGGGTTGGCCACGAACATGGTTGTGGGGTCGTCCGGGGTGAGGGGCTGGGAGAGCGCGGCGAGGTGTTTCACGCCGATGTCGATGCCGACGGTGCCGCGGCTATGCTGACGGCGGGTCGGTTTGTCGGGCAGGTCGGTGGTGACCTTGCACAGCACTGAGGCATACCAGCGGTGTCCGGCCCTGGAAACGGTCACGGACTGCACGAGGGCCTGGTCGCGGTCGATGAGGCGCGCCAGTCGTTTCCCTGAGTCGTGGAGGCGTACTTCGCCGATCGTGGGCAGGCGCAGTCGCCGGTACCCGGCGAGCCGGATCGAGGGCTTCTTCGCGTCGTGGTGGATGCGGAAGGAGTCGCGGGCGCGGCCCTTCTTCTTGAAGCGCGGGTATCCGACGCGGCGGCCTGCTCGTTTGCCGCGCAGGGAGTCCAGCCAGTTTCCCCAGGCCCGGTCGGCGTCGATCATGGCGGACTGGAAGGCGTAGGTGCTGACCTCGTGCCACCACGGGCACGGGCGGGCAGGCCCCTGCACCCCGGCCGCGAGATCAGGGGAACGAGAGTCGCCCTTGATCCGATTCAGGTGCTTTTGCACGGCCGGCTTCGTCGGGAAAGGAACCCGCACCTTCTTACGCGCCTCAGCCTCCGTGATCCCCGAGTCGACCAGCTCCTGGACCTGGCGGCGCCACTCCTGGTGAGCGGCGACCTTCATACCGAGCGCGTGATTGAACGCCCACCGGGCCGCACCGGCATGACGCAGCAGGTCTTCCTCCTGGGCAGAGGTCGGATCCAGGGTGAAGCGGAACGCCCGCAAGACCTCGCTCTGCATGACGACCACCCCCCTCCGAACCCTCTGTTGCTCTGGTGTCGCAGACTGTAGACGACAGCACTGACAACGCCGCCGGGGATGGTTCCGATGGGACGCCTGCCCCCCCCCCGATGCGCTGGAGGCACGCGCTCGCTCCTGCTGCGGACCGAAGGCCTCTGTCTCGACGAGAGGCTGCTTGGCCCGTGTTAGGCCGGTCGTTCACGGTTTGCGTCGAGCTTGCGTACCTGTGCAGGAGGCAGATCGCGGCGGATTCGTACGTATCGCACGGGATGCCGCCAAACTCCGTGGTCCTGGGCGGTGTCCGCGCTCACCTCGGCGACCTGGTCAGGTTCGACGAGCACAGGGTCCAGCACGTCGCGGCTTCCCCACCGGGCGGTGAACCATGCCCCGGCCCACGGATGCTCCGGGCCGGCCAGGGCGAGCAGGGCCGCGACGTCCCGGGCGGCCGCCGGCTTGAGCGGGACGGTCTTGCCGACCAGACGGAGCCGGCCGGTGGTGTCGTAGCGGCCGAGAAGCAGGACGTGCGGGCGCTGGAGGGATCCGGTGACACCGCCGATGATCGCCTCGAACGACTCCCTGCGCCGGACCTTGGTCCAGCCGCGGACTGCGGGGCAGTACCGGCCGGCGAGGCTCTTGATAACGATCCCTTCGACACCGGGGGCCCGGGTCCACTCGTGCAGCCACTGAGCGGCGGTTGCCATGTCCGTGGTCGACGGGCACAGCGTCCACGGTGGCGTAAGCCCGTGTTCGGCGAACAGGGCTTCCAGGAGAGCGCGCCGAGACGCGTACGGCTCGTCCAGCAGCTCGCGGCCCTCGACCTGGAGGACGTCGAAGGCGATGAAGTGCGCCGGCAGGGCGGCAGCGAGAGCCTTCGCGTTGCGCACGGTCACCGCGCGGCGCTGCAGCGCGGGGAAGCTGAGCTGCCCGTCCTCAAGCACGACCAGCTCGCCGTCGAGGACCAGGCCGGGCGGCAGCTGTCCCGCCGCGGCGACGAGATCGGGAAATCGGGACTGCAGCATCGCGCCGTGCCGCGACTGCACCACCAGCTGCCCCCCAGAGGTGTCAGGGGTGAACAGCAGGGCCCGGTAGCCGTCGAACTTCACCTCTGCCGCAGCGCCTCCCGGGCCAGGCAGAGGGATGGTGTCGCGGGCCTGGGCGAGCATCGGCTCCAGCGGCGGCTTCAGCGTCACATCAGGTGTCCGGATGAGCGTCCGTCTTCAAAGCCCACGCCCCGCCGGGACAGCCCGCTGGGAGCGGGGGAAACCGGTGGCCCTTGACGTCCGTGCTCCAGTGATGGCCGGCCCCGCAGTCGCACTCGTAGATACCGCTCTCGGGCACGATCTCCCCAGGACGCCACGTTCGCTGTTCGTCACCCATACTTCCGGTGTACGCCGCCCGGACCCGTCCGGCGACTCGGACGAACAACCGCCGCAACCGCGACGCCATCACGCCGCCTCGTACCGGTGCGCGCGGCCGCCACGCCACTGCACCCACGAGGAATCGTCGAGGAGCTGCTCGGCTTCGGGCAAGCCGGCACGGCGCAGAAACTCCACGACATCGGCATCGTCGTGGGCCAGTCCGGCGATCTGCCCGCGGATAGTGACCCGGCGCCCGCCGGTCGCGGACGGGCGATGGATGACGATGGGCGCACTCATACATCCAGCGTGCTCCTCCACCCCGCCGCCTGCGATCCGACGGTCAGCAACGGGGCCGGGTGGCAGCCCGGTCTCTCGTGGCGGGGCGAACGTGAGAGCGCAGCAGCGGCCGATGTCGCCACGACTCACGATGAAGTGCCGCCGGTGGAAGAAGCCACCGTGAAAGCGTGGTGCCTGTCAGCTCAGCCAGCCGATGTCGTGTACCTCGATGCCGTCGAGGTACGCGACGTAGACGATCCAGCACTCGCTCCCGAAGGCCTCCGCCGCCTCTTCGCCCCCCGGAGCCGGCCACCAGTCCGGGCGCCCCGCGACTTCGGCGAACAGCTGCTGCACCGCCCCGTACGCCTCGCGAGGCAGCTCCTTCATGACTTCCACGGCCAGCCAGTCCAGTCGTGCGCTGCACATGCGCGCTCCCTGTCGCTCTGTGAACCCGCACGCTACGACGCGCGGCCGAAGCGCCGACGGGCCTGTGGATAACCGCCCTCGTGACCCGATGGTCGGGGGGGGGGCGGGCGGAAGACGGCGGTGTGGGATGCGCCGGAACGCACGCAGACTCCCTCCCGTGAACCTGCTACTCCGGCATAAGTGCGGGGCTGTGCGAAGCTGGCAGTGCCTGTTTCGCAATGGCGGCACGGAGCCGTTGCTCGCAGGCAGGCAGGTCGCCGACGAGATCGCGTTCCCAGAACCGATACACCGTCCAGCCGGCTGCGGTGAGTCGTCGGTCCTGGTAGACGTCGTTGGCCATGTTGCGCCGTACACGTGGGTCGGCGTGGTACTTGGAGTGCAGGCCGTGCCAGTAGTCCCCGTCGGCCTGGAGAATCAAACGCAGCGAGGGGATCGCCGCGTCCACTGTCCAGCGGTTCAGCAGGCGGAGTTGGCGTACCCACCGCAGGCCGCCGGCCTCGGCTGTCAGGGTGTCCAGGAGGGCGTAGAGAACACGCTCGGGGCGGGTCGGGGCTCGGCTGACGAGAAGGTCGTGGCGGGCCTTGGCCAGGATCGCGGACCGACCCGGGTCGGCACCCATGATCTTCCACCAGCAGGACTGTGAACATGTCCGGCGGTGCTTGATGCTCTGCGGAACGGAGAAGGCCGTCCCGCACGCCTCGCAGGTCTTATCGACCTGGTTCCGCTTCGCGGTATGCCGGCAAGGGTTCGAGCAGTACAGGCCGCCCCCGTCGTCGGCCACCGACTGCTTCACGGAGAACGCGGTGCCGCACACCTGACAGGCGCGGGTCACGCGCCGGACCGTGCAGGCCTGCGAGCAGTAGGTCCCCCACCCGCGCTCCTGGACGCTGCGCACCACCAAGAACTCCTTGCCGCAGCTCTGGCAGGGCCGCTGGACCGAGCCTTCCGCCATGTACTGGCAAGCGCGCCCGCAGTAGGAGCCGCGGCCGGTCTTGAGCCGCGACGGCTTGATCTCGAATGTGTTCCCGCAGTGCAGGCAGGTGCGGGCGACACGGGTGCGTGCAGCGATTCCGGAGCAGGTCTTCGAGCAGAACCGCCCTTGGAGCGATCCGGCAGGGTTGGTGGAGTTCTTCGGCACGAACCCGGCTCCGCACTGAGCGCACACGCACTTTTGCCGTGCTGTGGCGGCGAGGTGGCAGGACCACGAGCAGTAGGTGCGCCGTCCAGCTTCGGCGTCCTTGCCGCGGATCTGGAATGTGGTTCCGCACTGGAGGCAGCCGCGAGTGATCCACGCGGTGTCCTGGGTCTGCTGGGCGCGGAAGCAGGTCATCGTGCAGTACTGCCGGCCGGACTGGGAGGGGGGAACGGAGAAGTTCTGGCCGCAGCGGCAGCAGGTGAGCGTGACGGGCATGAGCGGAGCTTCCCACCCCCCACTGACAACGCTCCCGGGCAGAGGCATAGCAGACAAGATGGCGCACTTGATCGAGGACGGTTCCGCCGTGCGAGTCGGGGGGATGGGCCTGTCAGTGTCCGTTGCGATGCTCTGCACACGCGGATTCAGGCGATTTGAGAGGGGCGTCCGGTGCTGGACGATCTGCTGGTGGTCGGGTTCGACCTTCAGACACAGCGCGAGGTCCACATCGGCGAGAGGCCATTAACCGAGTGGCGGGCTCTCGGCTACGGACGTCGCGAGACAGTGGTGTGCTTCTACTGCTGGCGCGGCATCGACGCACCGGCAGCCACGAAGGTGCCGCTACTGGCCCGCGGCCGGATCGGCGGCCTGGTCAGGCCCCACTTCGCACACCCCGCCGGCACCGCACCGCCCGGCGGACACAACCGCGAGACCGTCTGGCACATCAACGCCAAGCACCGCCTCGCCCGCTGGGCCGACGCCCAGCCCAACGTCGCACGCGTACGGATGGAACAGTGGACCGACCGCCGCGACCGCCGCGCCGACGTCCACGTCACCCTGAACAACGGCGCCCGCCTGGCGCTGGAGACCCAGCGCGAGCTGATCACCGACGAGCTGTGGCAGGCCCGGCACCGCGACTACGCGACCAACGGGGTCCGGGACGTGTGGTTCATGCGCCCCCACACCCGCATCCCGCACGTGCTGTTCGCCGAGGGCATCCCGGCCTGGACCCTCCACCACCGTGACGACGCGGCCGAAGCCCGCCTCGGCCAGCCCCACCCACGCAAAGACCCGCAGTGGTGGACCAAGGACTTACGCCTGTTCGCACCGCACCACCCGCCCTGCCCCGGCGACCCACTCGACTGCCAGCGCTTCCCCCTCGCCGACCTCGGCCTGGACGCCGACGGCGTGACCTTCCCGCCCGCCATGAGCAAACACCTGGCACAGGAAGCAGCCCGCGTACGGCGCGACGCAGACCAGGCCCGCCACCGGCACGAACAAGCCTGGCAACGGCGCCGCGAAGCCACCCACCGAACACCGATGCGCCCCTGGCAGCCGACCCCGCTGCCGCCCGTACAGCCGATACCCCGGCCAACGACCGGAGAACCGGTCTGCGAAGTCTGCCACCGCCCCCTCGCCGAAAACCTCGTGCGCTACGGGCGACACGTTCTGTGCTGAGAAGGAAAACGGTCAACGCAACCGGGCCTGTCAGCAACTCAGTCCCCTACACGGGACTGACGGGACTGAGTGCGCGAGGTTATGCGGCCCGCGGTCGGCGGCTGCGTTCTCGGTCCCGTGGCGTGTTCAGTCCCGTTCAGTCCCGTACGGATAAATCCCAGGTCAGTGAGGGTGACCCCATCTTTCACGGGACTGACGGGACTGAACCCGTCAGTTATCACCTACATACGTACTGACGTGTACACGCGGGCGCGCGCATACATAAGAGTGCGCTACGTAGCTTATAACTGACGGCTTCAGTCCCGTCAGTCCCGTTGGGTAAGCCGCTAAGTCGCTGACCTGCGTAAATCGGCAACGGGACTGAAGCCCACAGCGGCTGACGGGACTGAACTCCCATCAGGAGGCCGGCGCGCGGGCCGAGCTCTGCGGGACTGACGGGACTCAAGTTCCGGGACACGAGAGCAGAAGCTCTTCAAGGGGCGGGGGAGTGGACTACGCTCTGCATCGCAATGCCGACAGCTCAGTCCCGTCAGTCCCGTTGAGCCCGTCCCTCCCCGTGGGCCGGGTGACGGCCGGGTGTGGACTGGGCGATGTGGTCCCGCACGTATTCGACAAGGACAGCCGTTGTTCCGTCAGCCCCCGAGCCCGTCGACGGTTCCCGCCGCGCTGAACGACGGCGCCGACGACTGGGAACGCCTCTTGGACGGGCCCACGGCCTCAGCCTTCGGTGGCAGGGCTGTCCGATGCGTGTCGTATGTGCGAGCCGAGTGCCGAGCCCATCTTCGAGGACGGTCATGAACGCCGAGCCGGCGGGTTTCGACGCGCAGAGCGCAGCCCAGCAGATCCTCGACCTGGCGGTGGAGCAGCCGTTGCTGCCGGCCCAGCAGTCCGACGCCCGGTACGCGGCCCCTGACGCGGGGGTGCTGCCGGAGGCGCTGACCGACCGCGGGAACGCGAAGCTGTTCGCCCGCCTCTACGCCGACCGGTTCCGCTACGTGGTCGGCATGGGCTGGCACTCGTGGGACGAGTACCGGTGGAAGCTGACCGGCGGCGAGGAGGCCGCGGTCTGGGCGGCCGGTGACATGGCGGAGACGTTCGCCGACACCGATCCGAAGGGCCGGTTCAGCAGCCGGGACCTTGCCGCGCACCGCAGGCGCTCGGAGTCGACGGCCGGGGTGAAGGCGATGCTCTTCCAGGCCCAGGCGGCCCCCGGCATGCGCCTGGATCCCCAGGTCCTGGATGGCGACATCTACGCCCTGTGCACGCCGGGCGGGGTGGTGGACCTGCGTACGGGGAAGCTCAGCGATCCGAATCCGCTGAGCGACATGCACTCGCGCGCGACTCAGGTCGCCCCCAGGGCGATGCCGATCCCGCGGTGGCAGCGGTTCCTGAGCGACACCTTCGGCGACGACGCCAAGGGCGAGGAGACCACCGGTTTCCTGCATGTGCTGCTCGGCTACTCGATCACCGGTGACGTCGGAGCCCAGGTCCTGCCCTTCCTCTACGGGACGGGGGCCAACGGCAAGTCGGTCCTGCTCGAAGTCATCACCCAGATCCTCGGCGACTATGCCAATGCCGCTCCGCCCGGTTTCCTGATGGAGAAGGGGAAGTTCGCCGAGCACAGCACGGAGCTCACCGAGCTCCACGGCCGGCGGATCGTGGTGTGCAGTGAGCTGAAGCAGAACGACAAGTTCAACGAGTCCCGCGTCAAGCTGCTTACCGGCGGCGACCGCATCACGGCCCGCCGCATGCGGCAGGACTTCATGACGTTCGCCCCGACGCACAAGTTGTGGCTGCTGGGCAACCACCGCCCCGAAGTCGGCACCGGCGGCCACGCGTTCTGGCGCCGCATCCGCCTCATCCCCTTCGAGCGCACCGTCCCGAACGAGCTGAAGATCGACAATCTCGCTGCCGAGCTCGTTCAGGACGAGGGCCCCGGCATCCTGCAGTGGCTCATCGACGGCGCCCGCCGCTACCTCAGCACCCGCGACCCGCTGACCGGCCCCGACTCCGTGCGCGTGGCGACCGCCGCGTACGAGACGACTGAGGACCACATCGGCCGCTTCCTGTCCGAGCGCTGCACCCGAGGCACCGACGGCCGCCCCAACCCGGACCTGCGGGTCGAGCAGAAACTCCTGTACGAGGTCTACGGCCGTTGGTGCTCGGAGGAGATGATCCGCCCCTCCACAAGCCGTGCCTTCGCGGCGCGCATCCGCCAGGAACTCGGCCTGGCTTCACCCGCCGACATGATCAAGAACAATGCGACCAAGCTCTACCCCGGTCTCGCCCTCCTCTCCGAGGACAGCGACGGGCAAGGAACACCGTGACGACGACTGCCACCCCCAGGCCGCGGGAAGAACAACCGTACGATGGAGGGTGTCCTCCACAGCAGTTCCGCTCGCCCCACCGAAGACGGGGCAGTATGAACACAGCATCTGCCGGCGGGCACCCGGCCGCAGACCACCAGGAGGCGACATGAGCGCGATGCCACGGGAAGGCGATCTCGCCCAGGAAGCCGAAATCGTCTGGCTGGAGAGCACCGAGGACCTCGACTACGTCCGCCAGGCCCTCGACAAGGTCACCACCCGCCGGGGCAAGCCCCGCTACGAACGCGGCGGCCGGCTCGTCGGCTACAGCAACCTCCTACCGAAGGCGCGGGCGCTGCCGGACAGCGGCCTGTTCGTCCGCCGCACGTTCTTCCTCCTGCCCCACGACCGCCCCAACCAGCCCGGCGACCCCGACGGCCCCTACGCGGTCGGATCACCCCTGGAAGCCGTCGACCCCCGCACCATCGACGTGGGCAAGGCGGGCGCCAAGACGCCCCGTTCCCAGGCCACCGCAGAGATACAGGCCGCCTCTTCCTGAAGCAGCACGCCGCCGAGTCACCGGGGCTGTGACGCCTGGCGCCCCGCCCGGTCCGGCCGGCAAGCGGACCCTCTGTCCTCGATCCGGCTCTCGATGTGGGACGGCTGAGGTGTGCCGTCGACCGGCGACCCGCTTGAGCCGGCGTCACCGGTTCGGGTATTCGGTCCTCCCCGGTGCACGGGCTGGGGCAAGGTCGGGAGCAGGCACTGGCAAACGCGCGGACTGTGCCCACGAGAGTGGTCCGCGAGGAGCAGGGGTGGGTGGTCATGCAGGAGACCGAGTTCGACTGGGAGACCGAGGAGTTCGGCACTGCGCATCGGGGGCGTCCGGGTGCGGTGCTGGCCGACGGCACGGAACCAAAATCGCTGATCGTCGACCTGGGCAGCGGCACGCACATGCACGAGACCAACGACTGGCGGGTCTACGACGGCCACACCCTGAGCGCCCCGCACGCCACCTCGCTGCGCGGAGCGTGCTCCTGCGGCTGGCGCGGCACCACCCTGCACCCCATCGACTGGCTACAGGTCGCCGCCGAGGGCCCGGACTGGTACGACACCCAAGGGCCGCACGACGACTGGAAACAGCACATCACCGACGTCGAACACCGGGCCGTCCCCGTGCCCGAGGACGTCACCGCTCTCCTCGGCCGGCTGCGCGAGCGCCTGGACGACCTGGCCGACGACGCGCCCCTGGCCGCACTGCGCGTCGTCGCCGCCCTGGAGCACACGACCGCAGACGTAGCCGAGGCCGCCACGTACACGGTCCGGGCCGACCAGCAGCCCTGGGAGGTCATCGCCACCGGCCTCGGGACCGCGGTGTCCGAAGCCCGTACGCGCCTTCACGGCTACGCGCACCGCTACTGAGCCGGAACCGGGCCGGCAGACTCCTGGTACTGGCCGTCCCGGGCGCCGGCGCTGGGAGCACAGGCCTGCCCGGCCCTGCGGCCCCTTCCCTACGGAGCGGTCTCGTACTGGACGACGGAGTCCGTGCACGGCTCGGCGCGTTCGAGAAGGGCCTTCTGTTCCGCCTCGTCGGCGGCCAGACCCCAGCGCAGCTTCGTGGCGGTCCAGTCGACGAGGTAGGTGCACGCCGCGTCCTTGGAGGGCGGCATCCATGCCGCCGGGTCCTTGTCGGCCTTCGACCGGTTGGTCTTCGCCGTGACCGCGACCAGAGAGCGTTCGGCGGACAGGTCGTTGGCGTAGGCCTCGCGGCGTTCGGGGGTCCAGCCGTAGGCGCCGCTGTCGAAGGCCTCGGCGAGCGGCACCATGTGGTCGATGTCCAGCTTCCTCGCGTCGGTGACCTCGACCTCGTCGTAATAGGAACGCCAGCTGCCCCCGGTCAAAGCGCACCGCGCCCCCTGCTCCGGGGCTTTGACCGCCTCGGCGAGCAGGACCTCTTGGCGGGTCGAGCAGCCGTCGCCGTCCTCGTCGACCCAGTGCTTGAAGCTATCCCGCTCGTAACCCGTGCGCTTCTCCGCAGCGACAGGAATCTTCTTGATCGCCTCGGCCAGCGGGAGGCCGGCCCCATCCGGTGCTCCGCCGGGTGCGCCGGAAGGGTTGGTGCTGCCCGACTCGGTGGTGGCGGGCTTCGAGTCGCCGGCCTTCGTGTTCTCGGCGGTGCAGGCAGTCAGGGCGGTGGTGGCGAGCAGGGCGGCGGACAGGAAGCTGAGGCGGCGCAGCGTCACGGGGGGCACTCCAGCAGGTCGGGGCTGATGAACCCTCATGATCCCAACAACCGCGATCAGTGAGTTCTCATCACCTACCAGGTCACCTGATCGGGGACTCCGGTGCAGGCCACGGGCAACCCCTACCGCCGCCGTGGGCCGGCCGGGATCGTCAAGGACATGAAGACGACCCTCCTTGAAGGCCGCGGCCTTGGCCTTGTTACTGCCGTCATCCGTTCCATCGGCGCCCGCCACGACGGCGCGCACGACCTGCTTACCGACGGGCTCTACGTCGACCTGCGTCGAGCGCTACGCAACCTGGCCGACGACCCGGCCATGCGCTACCGAACGGGCCTCGATGCCGATGTCTACGACCACGTTCTCGGCACCCCCGGCGCCCGCGACCTCATCAACCGCACCGCGATCCAGCTCCACCTCCTGGTCGACCAGGTCCCCGTGGGCCGGGTCGCCCGCCTGACCGTGGCATGCCAGGGCGGCCGGCACCGTTCGGTCGCGGTGGCCGAAGCGGTAGGCCGGCGGGTCTGGGCGGCGATGCGCGGCGAGTACAGCGTGGAGATCGAGCACCACCACATCGACCACCCCGTCCTGCCCGCATAGTGCGATGCCGCAGGCCCTACGCCGTGAGGCGGAAGCGGCCCGCGCCCTCGTTGTCAGTGCTGAGTGGGAGACTTCTCCAATGACATTGAGGTCTCCCAGCTTTCTCGACCTAGAGACACTGCTCTCGCAGGCGGAGTACCACGACATCGACGTCCCGGTGGCACAGGACATCGTGGAGACAACGGTGAGCAAACGGTCCGGTGGCGGCAAGGTCGGCCTCGGCGCGCTAGCACTGACTGGGTCTGCAGGGAGCGACGTCCAGTTCCAGTCGACCTACAGCTTGGCCCCGCGGGAGAAGGCTACGGTCTCCAAGGTGATCGACGGCCTGATCCGCGAGAAGGCGGTCAACGTCAACCCTGCGGGAGACTCGGCACTCTTCAAGGACGCCCTCATTGAGATCGAGGGCAATGCGCGAATCACGGCGGCAAGCGTGATGAGCAAGGTGTTCTTCATCTTCCGGCGACTCATGCTGGACCGTGACATCGACGATCTCAATGAGCTCGCCAACCTGGACGTGGACGAACCCGACGTCGCCCAGGCGATCCAACGGGTCTATCTGCAGAACGAGCTGCTGCCCCTGCCCATGCTTCTGGAGATCACGGGGACCTCGCTGCCGCACAAGGTGTACATCAACGTGCGCCCCGATTTCTTCATCAACGAAGCGTCGGCGGATCGTCTGGAGGGAGACCTGCGCGTCCTCGGCACTGTGTACCGACAGATCCCGGATGGCGAGTTCGGCGTCACGGACGAATGGATCCTGCATGGGTGGGAGTTCATGATGCGCCGCATCATGATGGCGCAGATCCAAGACGACCTCCGAGAGGTCATCCAACAGCTCGGCAGGATCGGTCTGGACGTCCCCGACGACGACGTTCAGGCATACATCACCGGTCCAGCCGTCGTGATTGACGCCATCGCGCTGTACTGAAGGTCGCGCAGCTGACCATTCAAGGGAGACGAGCGGCCGCGGGGTGCCCGGCAGGCATGACCCTGCGCCCCCGGCGTCATGCGGGTGCCGGCTGCGGCTCCTCCAGTACCTCGGCTACCTTCCGCGCCATCGCCGCGACGTGCGGCGGCAGGTAGCTGGCCAGGGAGTCGACGTCGTCGCAGAGCCGGGCCCGCAGCCCGTGCAGACACGCCTCGGTGAACAGCCGCTGCTCATCGGGCTCGGACATCAGCTCGTCTCCCACATATCCCTGTCCCACCGAGAACCACATCTGCGCCTCCTGATCGTCGTCGGCGGGACGCGGTGTGCCGATCATCCCGGCAACTTCGTGCCGTTCCGCATCCCTCGGACCGACCGACCGGCTGCGCTGCTGCCGGGTCTGGAGGTAGGAGGCGAGGGTATCCATGGCCATGCCAGTGCGCTGGCAGTACGCGGCGATCAGCATCGACGCCGTGTCCATCGTGTCGGAGGCGTCCGTGGCACGGATCAGCGTCATCCGCTTCCAGTCGCGTGCGATGTCCGGCTCGGTGTAGCGCAGCACCTCCTGGCAGTTCATGACCACTTCGGAGACGAGCTGGTGAACCGCCTGCCGCAAGGGCTCAGGCATCTGGGAGTCGTCCATGACCGCACGGTAGGGGCTCCGCAGCCCTGGACACCGCAGTCGCGGCGTTTCCTCACTCGGACGGACCAGATGCTGTCACGGCCCCGGAGCTCTCGCCGAAGCTGTCCTTCGCGAAGCCGACTGCTGCCCGCCGGCGCCCCTGGAAGACACAGCCCGCCGTGCCCGTGCGGGGGTGTGGCGCTGCCCGCAGTCGGGAGTCAGGCGGAGCACAATACGGGTCGTGTACACCAAGCCCTCCGAAGACCTCCGCGATCGGGAACTCGCCGAACTGGGCCGTTACTTGACGCCAGGCGAGGTCGCCCGTGCCCGCGCTCTAGCTACGCAGCTCGGCACGTTCCTCCTGCACCAGCACGCCAAACGCCTCCGCAAGCTCAGCGCGCGATTCAGCGACCGCCCCCGCAAAGCTGCGGCACTGAAAATCTGGCTCGCCTCCCTCTCGAAGGAGAGACAGGGCGGCTTCGCCGAACTCGCCGCCTTCGAAGCCGCCGGCCTAGTCCTTCCCGCGAGCGTCGACAGCGCCCACTGGTACAGCGGGTGGAAGATCCTCCAGGACTACCCGGGCTCGACACCCGACAGCCTGCGCACCCAGGCCGCTGAACTGGAGGGTCTGTACGCGCAGGCGGTGCTGCGCCGCAGTAAGGGAGCACAGACCGGGGAACAGGCCTTGGAGGGCGAGGCGATGGTGACGGCAAATACGCCGGGGCGCAGGGGTTCGCGTTCGGCCTCCAGGCCCGTCACGACGCTCGCTGCTTCCTGAGCTGCCTGTGTCTGGGCCCGGTGCGGATACTTGCTGGTTGGAACTCGAAAGGCGGCGCAGTATCTACATGGCCCGGTCGGCTCGCTACGACTGGCCCTGCTCGTGGTGGGTTGCACCGGCAGCGGCGTAACGAGTGAGGTCGACACCGGCCGAGCGGGCCTCCTTGAGCCTGATGGACACCAGGCCGGAGGAGACATTCAGCCGGCGCGCGATCTCGTAGCCTTTCAGGCCCTTCCGGTGCAGTTCGACGATCTGGTCCCGTCGTTGCCGGGAGCGGTCCTCGTACGCCGTGCGTTCCTCGGCAACCATGCGCTGCACCGTCCGCTCGGACACTCCGAACCGGTCCGCGAGCTCACGGGCGGTCGCGGTGCGACGTTCACGCCTGGGCTCCTGAGTCACGACTTCCCCCTCATGTACTCAAGCATGGCGTCGGTGCGCTCGTTCCGGCGCGCTGCCCGCATTGCCCCCGAAGCCTTCCCGCCCTTCTTCCCCCGGGCGGACTGGATAGCGACGAAGGTGGCCTCGTAGACGGCCGGACCGTCCTTCCACATCCTGGAGCGCGTTGTGATCCACCGGTGGATGCTGTTGGCGATCGCACGCGCCTCCACGGCCGGCAGCGGCTCAGCGAATTCGGCGTTACGGGTGTGTACTTCGGCGTGGATGGCAGTGTGGAGGGTGTCTGGGCTGCCAAAGTGGTGGCGTACCTCGCGGTACGCCCAGGTCCGGGCCGTCTCGAAGATCGAGCAGTTGCGCCCCAGCCCGGTGATGTTGGTGCGGAACCGCTTGGTCTCCCGCCAGCGGACGGACGGCATGTGGCTGCTCAGCGCCTCCTCCAGGCCGCCGAGCGTGTGGAGTCCGCCATGGAGCCACTCGGTGCTCCAGTCCGTGTGCAACGGGTTCTTCGTCATCAGACCCGAGTACGCTGAATCCCCGTCCAGCGCGCGGCGCAGGCCCTCGGTGACGGCGGCCGCGTAGGCCAGCGGCTTACGCCGTGCGTACTCGGTCCGCGTCACCGCCTCCTCCAGCGCCCACACCGCATGAGCATGCCCGTTCACCGGGTTCTCCACGACCGCGTTGGGCAGCGGATGCGACCCCACCGACGACACCGCTCGCAGCACCGCATCCGAGTGGTCCACATCCACAACGAGGAGGTTGCTCATCGCCGACGGGTTCGCCTCCACGTACCGGCGGGTCATCGCTACCGGCCGCCGCTCTCGCCTGATCCCACCCTGTAGCCGGTTCGTCGCGTACGGCCGCAACGGCAGCCACAACTCGTCCCACTGCGCTGCAGGCAGCTCCCCGTTCATGCGCTGATCTTCCCGTGGCCGGGAGAGCCGGGAGAGGCTGACACGCCGAAAACTTCAAAGTACGTCACGAAGCCAAGTCAGATGATTCAGGGCTCTTGGCCAGCAGCTCCTCCGGCAGAGAGCCCCGAGAGGGACTCGTCTTCAAAGTAGGTCGTGAGCCAAGTCAGATGGTTGGGACCCTACTTGCTGCCTCCACAGCGGACTCCAATAGGGCCACATCTTCAAAGTACGTCACGAAGCCAAGTCAGGTGGTTCAGCTCTCCCTGCCGGTTGCCACGTTCGTGCCCCCGTACCGCATCAAGGGTGTGGACGCCGACTACGTCGATGAGCGCTGTGAGTAGGACTGCACATCGCTGGCGCCGGCGCAGGACGGCGCAGCCCCAACGGTGCTCTTGACCGCTGACCAGCGCGATCAATCTTCGGCGGCACAGGGCAGCTGCCCTGTCATACACGCCCATGAAGGAGGAATCTGCGTGACGACTGGTCGCAGGTCCGCCGAGGGCCCGGACTGGTACGACACCCAAGGGCGCACGACGACTGGAAACCAGCCTCGGGACTGGTGGGCTCGCATGTTGAGGTGTCGCGTATTCCAGCTCGAATCGCCGCGATTGGTCACTTTGGGTGATGAGGGCAGTCTCCGGGGTCCGGTCCGGAGTAGGTATGTTCATCCGGTGGCGTGTTCGAAGCGCTTCGGGAGGGAGAGTGCCGGTGGACGTCGTCGCGATCATGGAAGCACTGGCTGAGCAGGGCGTAACGGTGCTGTTCAAGGCCGACGCTGAGCGGATGGCAGAGAGGCGCAAGCCCTGGACCTTCGTCGCCAGTGGGGCCCCGTTGCGCGAGGACGTCCTTGTGCGAACTGATGCCGCGTCTGTGGAGCCTTCCGAGTCGCAGTGGCCCACGTCCGCTGTGACGGCGAGGACAAGGTTCTCCGAATCGCGCCCGGTACTTCCGCAACGTCATCAGACATCCGTGCGGGGAACGTGGGCAGCCTCGCGAGGAGAAGTCGATGACCCAGAACCGCCGTCAGAAGTCGTGGATCCGCGCTTTCCAGGCCGCCACCAATACGACGTACGCGAACGCCCACCGCCGCCAGACCAACTGGCCCACTCTGGCCGAGGTCATGGAGGAGCACGAAAGGCTCGGCAATTTCGGGATCGGAGTCTTCAACCCTCTTCGCCTGACTGCCGGGCAGCGCCGCGCCGAACTCGCCGTTCAGCGCGAAAGTCTTCGGCGCTATGAGGATCTCGTTGCCCAGACGGCCTTGTGGATGCGGGACAACATCACGCCGATCAAGACGCCCACAGTCGGCAGCTACAGTGTGAAGCACTTGATCCAGCGGGCAACTGGCGTCTACATGTCCAACGGCGTGTTCATCGCCTCCGCGTTCATCGTGGGATACACCTTCAAATACGACCAGCCGAACGTGCTGTTCGGAATGAGCCGACGGGACCTGAAAAAGCTCGGGTGACAGCATGCGCCCTGCCTCGCCAAGGGGCGAGGCAGGGCACTGGCCTACACGAGTGCGGCGCGGCCTGCGTCCGTGATCACGACCATGTCGCCGCGTACGCCGTCGGCCGGGTGCACCACCTCCACCAGGCCCCGGCGGTACAGCTGCATGTACGCCCGACAGAGGTTCAACTGCAGTTCCACCCACGCCTCGCGGCGGGGGTCGTCCTCGGCCGCGGAGACGGGGAAGTCCGGCGGGTAGATGCTGTGGAAGTAATCGGGCGGTTCGACGGGGCCGCTCCCCTCGGAGATACGCCGCAGCAATTCGCGCTCGTCTGAGTTGAGAGTCATACGGCGAAACTAGCCCGGTCGGCTCAGCGCGAAGGGTCTGTCCGGTACCCGCGGGAGGCCGTGTCGTTGTCAAGGACGGACTACCTTCCAGATCGGAGAACCACATGTCGTCCAGCACCGCCGCCGCACCGAGGGCAGGGGAGTACCTGTCCCTCCACCCCGACTGGTTCCCGAGCCTGTGGACGCATGTCCTGCCGCAGCATCAGTCCATGATGATCGTCATGCTGTTCGGCACGGCCACGGTCGAGCGCCTGGAGGGGGACTTCGATGCCATCGTCGACCAGGTCTTCGGAGAGGCAGCCGTTCACGCGCTCCACCTCGGCGAGCAGGGGCTGGACTCGCCCGTGCTGTGGATCGATGACGAGGAGCTCACCGACAGCACTGCCGAGGAGGCCGAAGAGATCCGCGCCGCCTCAGCTGCACACCAGGAATGGTTCGCGGCCGCGCTGCGCGAGCGCTCCCTTCCGGTGCCGGCCACGGTCCGGGAGCTCGCGGCCACGCTGGAATCCCTCGGGCTAGTCCAGCGGATGGACCGGCGCTGGTACACGCCCGACCGGCTCCCCCTTCCCGAGGACGTGCTCACCCTCCCGACGGAGCTCCTCCAGCGGCTGAGCAAGATCCGCTTGTTCCTGACCATCGAGCCGGCCGAGCAGGCCCTTCTCACCTACTTCACCGACACGCTGAACCACCCCGAACGGGTGTCCACCTCCCTGGAACGCCTTGAGCGCGCCACCGGCTTCTCCTCGGACGAACTGCGGCCCGCCTTGGACCATCTCGCCGAGACCACAGGGGAGATCGCACTCGACCGCGGCACGCCCCCGACCACAGTGGCGGCGAAGGACCTGCCCGCGCATGCCCGGTTCCGGATCACCCTCGACTGGGACAAGTACAACGAGGGCCGCATCCACGTGGTCCGGGGACGCTGAACCGGCCACCAGACAGACCAGAGTAGGCAGCCGCTCCGGCCTGAGCTGCGCCAGTTGCGACTGAGCGCCGATCAGGCCCGCTTCACCGGGGAGTGGGCCCGGGGCGGCGGCCGCGGCAATGATGACGGCCATCACGCCCGTCGCATCCCGATGGCGGAGAGCAGGCAGACCCGTTCCGGGGACAGCGCCCCGACCGGGTGGCCGGCCTCCAGATGGTTTCGGACATGATGAAGGCACGCTGCCACTCCACCGGCCAAGCCGGGCACCCGGCTTGGCGTGGAAAGCTACAGACGAGCCGCGATCGATTGATGTTCGGCAACAACAGAGAAAGGGCTGCCGGCATCGCTCAGTTGCAGTGGCAGACGCGGTCGGCCGCCGGGTCTGAGCGGCGATCGGCGGCGAGTACGGCCTGGAGATTGAGCACCACCACATCGACCACCCCGATCTACCCCTCCCTGTCTAGAGCCTGCCCCGGGAGTCCGGGGGTGAGGCACCGTGCGGTCAGGATCGGGCGGGTTCGGGGGCTTGCGGTTTGCGAGCTGTGGGCAGGGTGATGCCTTGCTGCTGGGCTGCTGTTCCGGGGCGGAGGGTCCAGGGGACATCGCCCGTCTTCGTCAGCCATTTGTTCGTCAGAAGGCGGTTCACGATGAAGCCGAGGACGGGGCGGGGGAGTGTCCAGCCCAGGCCGTCGCCCAGTTGCTTGAACGAGGGGCCGTGTCCGTGTTCTGCGCGGAAGGCCACGGTGTATTCGGCGGCCTGCCGGCCGCGGTCGGGGTGCTCGTCCTTCCACTGCCCGTAGGCGATCTTGACGTTCTGAGAGAAGAACTTGTTGATTCCTGGCGGGAGCATGAAGCTCTCCGCGACCCGCTCCACGGACAGGGCGCACCGGTGGCAGTACTCGACGCTTTCGACGTGGTGCCGCAGCGCTGGTGTGGCTGCGGTCTTCCACCGGTTCCAGGCCTCCGGGTCGTACTCGAACCACCGCGCGGATCCGGGGCGTGCCGGGCGGCGCAGAGCCCTCTCCTGGTCGGTGGGCGGCCTCATTCCCGCCAGATGCCCCACAGCGGGGGCCAGTTGGAACGTGGTGTCGCCGGCCTCGGCGAGGAAGCCCTTGTCCAGGAGGTGGGGCAAGGCTGACCGGCAGGCTTCGGGGAGATCGGCGGGATACCGGCCCAGGAGCGTGGCGGTGCTGTGCGCGGCCGTGAACAGCCCGGCCAGCCGGGCGGCCGGCGACAGTTTCTTGAGCGGCTTGGCCGTCAAAGCCCGGGTGGTCCATCCCGAGACCCGCGACCGCATCTGCTTGCCCATAAGCAGCGGGTGGTCCGTCTCGCACGCCAGGCCGGGAACGGTCACGGGGACCGGCGGGGCTGCGGGATCGCTGTCGAAGATCGCGTCCCCGATCTGCCAGCCCAGGCCACGAAGCGCTTCCACGGCCGCGGGAGGATCGTTCAGCCGCAGAGCCGCCAAGTCGCCCCCGGTCAGGTTCCCGGTGCCGACCCGGGCTGCCCTGATCGTCACGACGGTGGCCAGGAGCTGCGGCTCCGGTCCCGGGAGCGGGAGCGATGCCACGTAGCTGAGCAGTGCGCGGGCGGCCTCGCCCTGCTTGACCGTGAGGAGGAACGGCAACGGCTGTGACACACCGGACTTTTCGCCGCCGGCCGTGCTGTGACTGGGTGCGGGTTTCAACACGTACATCCAACGCCCCAGGAAGACCCCGGTTACTGGCGACGTCCCCGTATGGAGCAGTCAGCCGAGGAACCACCCGGGCCGACACCGCACCCGACTGCACCGGCCCGCAAGGGAGGAGCCAGCAGCGGCGAGATGCGCACCTGGAGGGAATTGCGGCACAAGATGGGCGCCCGCGAGCTCGAGCGCTTCTCCGACGAGGAACGGATCGAGCTTCTTGTCATGGCCGGGCAGAGGGCACCGCCAAGCGAACCACTGCTTGTCCGTGCTGCTCGTCCCGCACGGCGACCGGCAGAAACCGTCATGCGGAGGCCACGGCTTGGCCATGATGACGGTTCCGGGCACTGCGGTCACCGAGGGGCACGAGCTTCGGCAGACCAGAATCGGGACTGAGAACCCGACGCGTCTCCGCGCCTCTGTGAGATTCGCCCGCGATGAGCTGGCGTCTGCTGGGGTAGTTCTGGAGGTCCCAGGAGGATGTCGCCCTGACGGTGCCGACAGCAGCTCTGGCAGCTACGCCCGGTGGCGTACCTCGGCGGGGTGTCAGCCGTGTTCGGCATGATGTGCCGGTGCATGGGCTGTGGAAGTACTTCGAAGAGAACAACGAGATCTTTGCCGCGCTGGTGGCCTTCCTTGCAATCGGCGGCGGCCTCCTCGGCAGCGTCATCGGTGCGAAGATCCAGGCGAACGGGGGCAGGGACCAGGCTGCGGCCGCCAGAGAGGCAGCGCAGATCGCAGCCGAGGCGCAGCGGGTGGCGGCCCTATGGACGGTGCGGCACGTTCTCACGGCCGAGTTCATCCAGCTCATTCGCGAGAGAGCGGAAGCGGTGCACCGGTTGTACTCGCAAAGCGACGCTGCCGGGACCACGCAGGCACAGATCGACCAGGCAGGCCACTCCGTCCTGCGCAAAGCAGCGGAGATCGAGTTGATTGTCAACACCCCTGTCATGCGAGCCGCTGAAGACATGGTCAGCGCGCTGGACGAGTTCGTCGCGATCTCCAGCGTTGCCGGACCCGCGCGGTACCTCCGGGGGGTGATCAACGAGTCAATGTGGTGCGGCGACCCTTCCCGTGCTGAACTAGCCAGTCGAGCTAGAACATCCCTCGACGAACTGGGAGCAGCTGCGGCTTCCGGGGATACCAAGAGGAAAGTTCGAGCGATGGCCGGCGCAGATGAAGCTCTTCGGGCCGCCATCGCTGATATCAGCGACTCGCAGGCTCAGGCGGTCGTGGCGGAGGCGATGGGCGGCCAAGAATGGCTCGACCGGAAGAGGCAGAACGAAGAACAGGTCACCGTGCGCTTGGACAGACTTGTCGCGGCCGCCCCGCGAGATGCTGAAGTCCGAGGACAACGTGGCCCCGGTAATACCGCCGCAGCGTCGGCGATGGCGGCGGGCGGCGTGAGTCAGGCGCAGTAGATGCGTCACACTCGTCACTCATCAATGTCCTCGACGGCCAGGGCTGACTCGACCAGGCCATGACTTTTCCCAACGCGCACACCGTGACGAGCGGCCCCAACACCGGGCGGTGCTCCGAGCCCGCCGCGATACACGGCGAGACGAGGAGACAGAGCCCGTACTGGAGGGCTGCGGGCTTCACAGCGATCGTCATCACATCCTGCCCTTCTTGGCGGCGCGGGCCTGGGCGCGCGCCTTTGTCCTACCGGAGCGCCTTTCCGCCGGAGCCAGCAGCTACTGCGCTGCTGACGCCCCTGAGCACAGGCTCAGCTTGGCCAGCCGCCTGCGCAGAAGGTGTCGCTTTCTGCCAGAGCCCGGTAGGTCACGCCTTCCCAGCCGTTGGGACGGTCGGCGAGCCGTGTCTCGGCTTCGGCGATCAGGTAGGCGCGCACCGGCTCGCAGCCGCCAGCCTGCAACAGGCTCGTGAGCTGTCGCCGGATGCCGGCCAGGGTCCGGTTGGCCTGCGCGGCGAACCGCTCAGCAAGCCGGAATCGCTTGAAGTGATACTGGGTCCGCCGCACGAGTACCTGCTCCCACGAGCTCGGAGGACTGACGAAGAACTCAAGCCACAGAGGACTGGATTCTACGATCCGCGCATCGAGCCAGCGGTCCTGGTCTATACGGTCCAAGTACGGGTGCAGCAGTGTCGTCTCCGCGCTCAAGGGCACCTTCTCGCCCTTGGCGTGGTTGCACTCGGCACACGCCGGTACGAGATTGAGCGGATCCACACACAGCGCTGGGAACAGCTTCTTCGGCAGGAAGTGGTCCAGCGTGGTGACGGTGCCGTGGCCGCACAGCGGGCACCTCTCGTGCAACGGGGCCCGCATGAGCTGGTCGTAGATGGCACGGCCCTTCCCTTCGACCATGCCGTTCTTGTAGACCCACCGCACGGCATTGCCAGCACTGACCCCCTGCATGGGGAAGAACTCGCTCTGCAGATCGTGCAGAGCACCCTCCTGCGCGGCGTCACGAAAGCGCGTCCCGGCATCCTCGACGCTGTCCCCTGCGGCAACCAACAGCTGGCGGCGCTCTGTGTCGCGAGTATTGCTCACACACGTCTCGAAGCTGAGGCGCGCAGATACGGTGGGCGGTTCCAGCGGCCACATCAGCGGCGCTCGCGGTACGCCAGGAGAATCCGGATCAGCCCTTTGGCTTCACCGCCGACCTGACCGCCGAAACGGGCCAGTACCTCCTCGTACGAACCGCACTCCCTCACCGCCTTCTCGATCTCGGCCTGAAAGCCGGACTGGCCGACCTCCAGGCCGAAGACCTCGTGCGTAAGGATCCCGACGTTCTCCCCATAGGTCTCGATCTCCGGCCGCACGGGCTGCACCCCGCGGTCCCAGCGGCCGATCTTCCAGACGCATGAGCGCGGTACCTCTTGCAGGACTACGGGCGAGTGTGTGGCGACGATCGCTACGCCATTACGGTCGGTAAGAAGGTCCGACACCGCTCTGATGAACGACGCCAGCAAAGGCGGATGAAGATGCGCCTCGGGTTCGTCCAAGAGCACCAGCGATGCCTCCGCAACTGTCTCCACCAGCTGTGTGATGGTCAGCAGGACGATCGCGTGCCCCGAACTCAACGAGGCGAAGAGGGCTTCGGCTCTGTCCTGGTCCTGCTTTTGGAATGCCCCTTGATCTCGCAGGTCCTGAGCGAAACCGTGGACGGGGGACTGGTGGAAGTGTGGGTCGCTGCCCAGTCTGGCCAGAGCGGCGATCCACCGGTCGACGCGACCGGCAGCCACGACCTCCGCGACGCTCTTACTGAATCCCTGGCGCAGGTCCTCGTGCGACCTTCGCTCGCCTGTGGGCCGGCCAAGCTCATCGACCTTTGACAGGCCTATGTAGTGGTAGGCAACCGACGGCGGCAATCGTTGGTGTGCAGCCTGAGAGTCCCAGCCTCTCAACTCGCCCGGCGTGCTATCGCTCTCGGTGGGCTCCTGGGCAGGGTCAAAGGCGCTGAAGGTCACCGAGACCACGTTGACGAACATTCCGGCCCCGACCCCCCCTACGATCTGCCCCCTGTCAGCACCGCGTCGTTCGGGATGCATTACTGCACCGGCGAGACCGCTGAGAAGCGTGGTCTTCCCGACGCCGTTGCGCCCGATGAGGACATGCACGTTAGTTGGCGGAGTGGAGTGGGGCTGCACCGCGAAGGAGAGCCGGCAATGCTTTGGCCGCTCCTCGTCGCGCGGAGGAGCTGGTGCGACGTAGGAGAAGTTATAGTCCGTGAACTGCAACCCTCCCCACGCGATCCGTCGGAACTGGACCCCGACCGTTTGGGGCGCAACCGCGTGAAGCAAGGACGCGTGCGTGACGTCCCACATCATCGCCTGATCAAACAGGTCTTCGTCGTAGGCGATGTCACACAGGCCATCCAGAATCTCCGCCCGCAGCGACGGCCCCAGGGCCCGGATGTTCTCGTAGTAGCTGTCGCTCTGACCGACTGAGAACCAGTGCAAGCGGCCGTTATACCCCGACCCCAACGAGACGAAGCCCCCAGGCTCAAGTGGCCGTTCCCGCCGGATGAGGTCGGCATAGCCAATCTTGACCAAGCCCAGCTCGCGGTCTGCTCCCGCACCGTCCTGGAACCACAGTCGATACAGCGTGCAGTATTCATCCCCCTGCGAATGCGACACCGGAACCGGCACCAGGACACACTCGCGATTACCACCCCGCAGACCCCCCGCCCGTAGCACGGTGAACCGCACGGACCCCTCCTGTCGCAGACTGTCCTGCCCCGGGTTCATCCACCGAAGAGGCATTGGCACGGCCGCTCACTGAGCGGGGCCAACCGTACTGGAATATATGGCCAGTCGTCGGCCTTGGGCAGCCAACGATCATCCGACGCGATCATGCGGCTGCACTGCCACAGCCGTACCCCGGGGAGCCGCACAGACCGGCCCCACCTGCCAGCTTTGCCAACCATGTATGAGCTCGTCAGAGCGGGCAGTGGCCGGAAGCCCGTCGGTGGCCGGGTCTGGGCGACGAGGATTGAAACCCGTACACCAGAGGAAGTGGCCCGCCCATGATTCATTTCGCGCCCCCGACGACCCGCCCCTGTCCGGGGCGCGCACCAGGCCGTGCGCCGGACAGACCTCCAGCGGTGCCCGGCTCGCCTGCTTCCGGGGCTGACGTCTGGGCGAGCCCAAGGCCGGGCAGGTCCGTCCTGCCCGGCCGGCCAGCTACTCAGGGCTTCGGCAGCGGTTGCCGCAGGGGCAGCTACATGCCGAGCCTGCGGCGTACGGCTTCGGCCGGGTCCACGCCCAGTGCGTAGGCGACGACGACCGCGCCCAGCACGAGCGCGGTGACGGCGCCAGCCTTGTTGGCGAAGCCCTTGACGAACTCCTCGCCGGACAGCTTCACCAGCCTCCAGGCGATGGCCTGGGTGCGGGCGGCGATGATGCGTGCACGCCGGGCGAGAGGGAACGGCCGGTTCGGGCTCGCGGGTACGGCGGTTTGGTGGTCGGGGGAGGGCTGAACGGGCCGAGCGGGATCGATGTCCCGGTTCATGACAAAACTCCTCTTAACAGGCAGAACAAGGACGGCGGACACCTGCGTGGTGTCGTCCGCGGGGGTGTGCGCCGCGCGGTCGGCGGTCCTGCTGCGGCTCTCTGCCTGAGAGCGTCCCTGTGAGGTCTCGGCCTTGGCCCAGGGTGGCATGTCCAGCGTAGCGGCGATCGGTGCGGGTGATGCCCTGGGTGTCTGGCGGGGGGTCATCGGTACTGCCGCCGGAATCAGTTCGACCAGTCGGGCCGGACAGTGACAGGGGGCAGGTGCTTGCGTCTCGGACTGGCGGGCACCGCTCTTTCACCCCGCAGGGCTGGAAAGCCGAGACCCGGACTGCAGGTGCCGGAGAGAAGGATTCCTGGGCACGACGTCGTCCGGGCCTTGCCCGTGGTCTTGGGCACACCGGGGTGCCGTAAGCCCTTGCGAAAACCGCTGCCGTTGCGGCAGTCGGCCTGCGACCATCGAGCAAAGGTTCAACAAGGCGAGGAACGATGGCCAACTTCTGGTTCGGCTCGAACGACTACGGCGTCAACCTTCGAGCGCAGCAGCACGTCAACGTTTTCCAGGGCTGGGACATCCATCGGCTTGCCCTGGCCTTCGAGGTCACGGCTCAAGGCAACTTCACCGAGGACGCTCCGTTCCTCGTCTCCGGTCGCCTCTGGACACACGAGATGCCCAGCTCCGCGAGTTGGATCGGAGTCCTGCACTCCGCGTCGGGGCCGATTGGGCTGAAGCCGTTCGGGACGATGCTCACGCTGGAGACGACCGTGACGGACCAGCAGATGCGTGGCCTGGAGAAGCTGCGGGCAGGCGCTGACCTGGTCCTGCGCGCCGAACTCACCTTGACCGCCCTGGCCGAAACGAAGCACTGGCCCGTCGCCTCCGACCAAGACGTAATCCGTATCCCGCACGCGACGTGGAGCAACGCACTCACCCAGCTCGACGCCGGCGCCTTCGTCGATGTCCTCATCCCGATCACCACCATGGAGGCCCGAGCCACCGCCGCACGCCGCATCCGCGAGGCCAAGGAATCGATCCGCGACGGACGGTACGAGCACGCCGTCGCCCTCGCCCGAGCGGCCCTCGATCCGGTCCGCGAAGCCTGCAACACCAAGCGGCTCCACGACCAGGCGGTGCAGAAGAAGGCTGGAGAACGAAACCAGGAGGAGCGCTGGGCGATGCTCACCCAGAGCGCCTACGCCCTCTTCAGCGGCGCCCCGCACGATGACGCGGGCACTACGGAGAATTTCATCTGGACCCGCGCCGACGCCGTCGCGGCGGTCGCCACCGCCGCAGGCCTTCTCGCCCGGCTGGAAGAACTGCCGTAGCGGCAGCCAGCTCGCCGAAATGCGCTGCCCTACGCACCATTAGTTAGGTATTCAGATATGAGCACTACCGCTGCTGACTACGCTTGGTTGCCGGACCACCAGCTGCACGTTGCGGCCACCCTGGCGCACGTCGATCAGACCCTCGACCGAGTCATACGGATGGTCCACGAGTACACCGCTCAAGAGCCGCTCTCCCTCAAGAGCGTCGTCGACGGCGATCGAGAACGGGCGGTCGTGACTGCGGTAGCGCCACTTCCTGAGGCGATTCCTCGTCTTGTCGCCGACGCTCTCACCCAACTGCGTGCCGCGCTCGAACACACCGTGTACGCCGAAGTTCTGCACCTCCTGCCACGGCCTCTTACGGCAGAGGAAGCACGCAGAATAGAGATGCCGGCCAGCACAAGCCCTGCTGACTTTGAGTCTTGGCTCAACCACCCCCGCAGGCGTGGGCTTCCACCGCTGCTACCCAGTGCTCCTCTTGCCCAGCGCATCCGAGCCCTGCAGCCCTTTCACCGCCGGGACCCTGGCGAACACCCGCTCAAGCTTCTTGTCGAATACACCAACACGGCCAAACACCGGCGGCCGACTGTTGCAGCAGCCCGCCTGGGAGCCGTCCACCCCGACGCACCAAACCCCGGCCTTGTAGTCTCCCAACCCCTTGAGCAGCGGCCGCTGCCAGGCAGTGGGCAACCGATCCATGTCAACGACATCATCGCGACGGCGCCGCGCGGCGAGTACATTCCCTTCTCAATCTGGACCACGGTGTCGCTGCAGCGCCCGCACACAGGCATCTGGAACATCGCTGTCAAGGAACTTGAGTACTTGGAGGACTGGGTCCGCACCACAGCCATCCCCATCATCATCACCGGCGGCCGCGAGGTCACGCCACTGCCCCCTCAGCTGGACATCTCCACCGGATGCGACGATCTGCGCAGCGAACTACTAAGGGCTGGAGCCACCTCTGCCGCAGAGCGAGGCGCACAGCGCATCCACGCCGCAGTCGCACGCACGAACCTGACGGAAGTACTCGTCCCGCTGGTGGGGGACGACATGAGCGAGACGATCAACGAGTGGGCGGCCACGCTTTCCGACGACTCGGTGCTTGAGCGCGCGGCCCGACTGGCGGCCCAGGCTCGTAACGGCCCTCAAGAGGCCCTGAGAGCCCTTGAGCACCTAGATGCCGAAGTTCGTGAGTACATGGGCCGCCACCACAAGCCGGACAGGGGCTGAGATGTCGAATCCGAAGCTCCACCACTATGTGCCCCAGAGCTACCTGGCTCGATTCGGGCGAGGCGACATGGTCAGAGTGAGGCGCCGGTACCCATCGAAGACGCACCTCGCCAATGTGAAGAACATCGCCGCTGAGACTGGCTTCTACACGATCACGGACGACAACGGCATGCCCTCGACGGCTATAGAGCACGAGCTCAGCGGCCTGGAAGCACAGGGGCTTGCCGCCCTGCGGCGAATAGACGAGACGGGACTCCCGCCGGCCGTCGGCACCGACGACCGCGAGCTGCTCTGCCTCTACCTCGCTGTGCAGCTCGCCAGGACACCGCGGCAGCGTACGGGCACGCTTTTCGGGCGCAACGTCACCGCGTACGCGGACGGCCGGGAGGTCGACCTGGCGCTGATGACCAAGTACCTCACGCGCAAGCATCTCGGTCACCCGCCAAGGGCAGCCGAAGCTCAGGGTGCCTGGGACTTCTACCACGGCACGCGGGCGATGAATGGGGGCAACGACCCCACCCACGATGAAGCGGTCACCGTGACGCTCAGCTCTGTCCGAATGTGCATCCCGCAGTTCCGTGCTCGGCACTGGCGGCTCGAGACCAGCCGCAAGCCGAACTTACTCACCTCCGATGCGCCTCTCGTGCTCTGGCGCCCGGAAACTCCGGATGACGCCTACCAGGGGTTCGGCTTGGAAGGCGCTTACGAGATCAGGTTTCCGGTCAGCCCCACGGCCCAGCTTGTGCTCACCCCTGGCCAAGGAACATCCGCCAGAGAGGTCAAGCTGAGCCGAGTGATCAGTTGCAACCAGGACCTCGCGGACAGCTGCGAACAGGTTGTCCTCGGCCACCCGGACCGGCCCACGGCTCTCGACAGGGTTCAGCTCACCAAGCGTGGGCCCACGCTGCGCTTCAATACGGCCCCCGGCATCCGGAAGCACCCGGACGGCACGGAAGAGCCCATGGGCGACATCCTCCACATGTACATGACCCGCCGCTGAGACCACACGACGGTGGGCCGGGCAGGAGTGTCCTGCCCGGCCCAGCGCTGCGCCTCCGCGCTACGTCCAGCGCATCCCGATGGCGGACAGTTGCTCCATCCGCTCCGGCGTCAGCGTCGCGGCCCTGCTGCGCTGGTTCCCGATCCAGGCGCCCAGCTTGTGATCCCGCTCCTCCTGGTCCTCGCCGACGATCCGCTCGACGTGCTTCCTGGGGACCTGGAGGTGGCCCTCGCGCTCGTAGAACTGCTTGGCGGCCTCGTAGTTGATCGCCCACTTGTCGGCCTGCGTACGGCGCTTGGGCTTCTCGTCTTCGGCCGTCGGCTCGATTCCGAGGACCTGCCCGCACAGCCACTGCTGCACGGTTGTGAGCCGCTCCCAGCCGAGCCGCACGGACTGCACCCACCGGCCCAGGTCCTCGCCTTGGACCATCACCTCGCCCGGCCCGGTAGGCAGCAGGTGGCCGGCGTCCAGGCGGTTCCGGACGAGACGAAAGGCGCGCTGCCATTCCACCGGCCAGGCCGGGCACCACGACGGATCGATCTCCTCCAACTGCTCGCGCCGCTCGCCCGACAAGACCCCGGCCGACGACTCCACCGGCAACCCCTCGACCCGCCGCTGTTCATTCGTGGCCGCCTTGCGGGCCGCAGCCCGCGCGTTCTTCAACCAGATCCCGACCCGGTAGCCCTGGTGGACGGCGTCGGTGGGGGCCAGGAGGTGGCCGGCCTGGGCCGCCCATCCGCGCGCCGCCGCGAGGCCCTCGTCCCAGGCGACGTCGTAGTGCGACCAGACCATGCCCAGCTTCTCCAGCTGTGCGACACGGTCCTCGTCCATGTCCCCACGGGCGTAGAAGCGCCGGGCGTCAGCGGTCCACTGCCCGAGCGGGAACCCGGCGAGCGACGCCGGCCACACCTCGACCTCGCCCTGGCCCTCCTCGCCCTCGGCCTCGCTGCCGTCGGTGGTGGGCACGCGGAACGTGAACGGCACCTTCAGATCGCCGTGGATCCGGTGGTAGATGCCAGCAGCCTCGACACCGCGCCGCCAGTGCTCGTTCTCTGGGTTGAGGACGCGGAGGTTGATGAACGCGGCCAGCTGCGCCGGGTCGCGCGGGGTGGAGAACTTCAGCAGCTCTCGCGCCGGTTCCGAGGGACCGTCCGCCTCGACCCTCTCGGTTTCGCCCGTCTCGCCCTCCGGTCCCTGTACGGGCTTGTAGGCGCTGGGGGCCTGCTGCTCGGCAAGACGTTCCACGACGCGGGCGTCGTGCGCCCTGAGAGCTTCCAGAAGCTTCGCGAGCCCGCCATACGCCCGGGAGGTGAGCATGTTGTCGACTGTCTCGCCCGGCCCGAGGAGCACCGGGACGACGAGCGAGGCGATCTTGCCTTCGCCGGGCTGCATCCGCAGCGCCCGGCCCACCGCCTGGACGAGATCGGGCATCGACCCGCGTACGTCCGCGAAGTACACAGAGTCACAGTTGCGGGTGTCGACGCCTTCGCCCAGGACCTTCACCGAGCCCAAGAAGCTCTTCTCCACGATGGTCCCATCGGTGGCGATCCCGGCCGCGAACTCGCCGAGCACCCGGCGTCGGTGGAGCGGCTTGTGCTCCCCGCACAGCCAGTCCGCCCAGATGGTGCGCGGGTACAGCTCCGGATCCGCGTCGTGCAGCTTCTTGGCGACGCCGGGGAGGCCGGCCGCGAACGCCTCGGCCTCCTTCACCATGTGGTGAAAGGTCAGCGTGCGCCGGAATACCTCCTCCGAGGACGCCTTGAGCAGGGCGGTCTGGAGCGCGGCCAGTCGGGCCCCGCGGATCTCATCCGACCGGCCCTCCACGCCCAGGAGCTGCGCGGCCTGGAGCTGGGTGTCGGTGATGTCGACGCAGACGACCTGATACGGGGCGCAGATGCCCCTGTCCACCGCCTCGGAGAGGGTCAGGGTGTACGCCCTGCTGCCGAACGGGCCCTCGGGGTCGTCCTCCATGCTCGCGACCAGCTCGGGCGGCGCTCCACGGCCGGCATCCTCGTCCAGCTGCCACAGACGCGGCGTGGCGGTCATGTAGAGCCGGCGCAGCGCGGGGATACGGGTGTTGTCGTGGACAACGGCCCACGGCTTCCCGATCCGACCCGAAGTCCGGTGCGCCTCGTCCACCGTGATCAGCGACCACCCAGGAAGGCCCGCGGCGTGCGCCCGCTCCAGCGTGCCCAGCCCGAGCGAGGCGTATGTGGCGAACACCGTGACCTTGTCGAACGGCCGCACCCACTCCACCAGCTCATCCACGTCCGTGGTGTTCGGGAAGCCGGCGTCCTCGCCCCGCAGCGACGAGACCCCGATCATCGGGCCCGTCCGGCCGGCCTCCCGCCACGCGGCCTCGGTCTGCGTCAGCAGATCCAGCGAAGGGACCAGTACCAGCACGCGGCCGGCACGGAGCTTGTCCGCACTGCGGGCCGCGACCCGGGTCTTCCCCGACCCGGTCGCCATGATTACCTGCGTCCGCAGCCCCCTCGCGGGCACGAGCGACCGGGCAGGCAACTCGAGAGCACGAACAACCGCCTCGACAGCCTCCTGCTGCGCCGCTTCACGTGGGTCAATGTGGCCTTCGCTCGACATATTCGCCTGCCCTTTTCTGACCTGATGCCCGATTGATTAGACTGGTCGCCAGCCTTGTCTTCAGCGGATCCCGGTGGCATGCTACGAGTCCATAGCGTATCCCGGGCATAGAAATGAAGCAGGCAGAATCCCTAGACTCCTTCCAACTTGGCCAGAAGTAGCCAGTCGATTGGCGCAGTCACCAATCGAAAGCCTTACACCCCCTCACACACCACCCCCTACGGGCAGGACGCCGGCAACCCTCCCCGCCCGTAGCCAGCCGCCCGCGAAGCGGGCTTCTGGTCCGGTAGCGAAGCGGACGGGCCGAGGTGGAGCGGAGCGGAGCCCCTGACGGGCTGCCACGAAGTGGCAGCCCGTCAGGGCATCGCGAAGCGATGCCCGTTCACTGCGTTCACGGAGCGAAGCGGAGGGAACGCCCGCGCTTCGCGCGGGCGGGGAGCGGAGCGAGCCGCTTCAGCACCCGCGAAGCGGGTGCGCGTTCCGCGAAGCGGAACGCTTCGCTCTCCCATCGCGAAGCGATAAGGTTCTTTTAAACCAACGTACTTCGTTTGATTTATCTGATTTGGGTGTTTAACCATGTCCCAGTTAGAGGAGGAAACAGTTTTCGCATTTATCGTGAAACGCTTTCGCGTTTTTCGTGCCACTTCGCCTGTCGGCGTCCATGGCAATCCAGATATACAGCAAAGAAAA